>JACVJB010000029.1 GCA_015711775.1 Actinomycetota bacterium
AATTATCCCGGTAAAAATGGCCAGCAGCAATAAAAATAATTATGTTAAGGGCCGCAAAAAGCATAAAACTTGCCTGGACCGCTTCCAGCAGATTAAAACTGAAAAGATAATCAGAAAAAGCGCCTTTTAAAATATATGAATAAATATTTAAAAAAATTGCAGCAATGATTGACCCAACCGACACTATGAGGATAAAAACTTTTAAGCCTTTCCTTCTTGAAAGCCCAAAAAAAACAGACAAGAGTATTGCAGGCATTAAAGCGGCACAACTGTAGAAAGGGTATATTTTATCAATCTGATCAAGCACTGTCATCTTTTTGATCCCCCCACCAGTCTGATTTATCCGATTTAAATAGAGCCATATCAGCCATTGCGTCAAGCCAGTAAATATTTGTCTGTTTGGAATAATTGTAGAAAACTATCATGAAAAGAAATAAGTATATAGAAATAACGGCAAAGAAAACGAAACTTTTATCCCAATATGAAAGGTCATAAATAAACAGCGAAAAGCCCAAAAAATTAATCAGGGCAGAAATAATAAAAAACTGCAGAGATATTAAAATATTTAAAAACCTGCGGGACAGCACTGCTCCGCACAACCCCATTAAAAATATTATAAAACTAAATAAGCTTATGTATTGAATATTCAATTTTTCTTGCTTTCTTTTTTAATTATGGCAATAAACCATATAATAGACATAAAAAGCATAATGATAAATATAAATATAAGCGGTGCATAGTTTTCACTTATATTTTGAATAATTCCAAAAAGAGTTGCAGTATTAAAACTTGCAACAATACTGATATTCTTAAAAAAGTCATCATTATAAACAAAAAACAAAAACCCCAGCCCGGCTGTAAATAAAACTGAGACAACAATGTATAGAATTATTACATTCTTTTTTGGCTTACTTTCATAACCGTTGTAACTATCAGGCCTGGAGTTTTCGGAACTGAAAAACTCCTGATTCTGTATAAAAAGATTCAGTATTATACAGAATCCCATTATGCTTATCGAGGGCAGCACAAAAGCAAATCCTGCAAAAAATAAAAAACTCATCAAGCCCGCCGCAAGAAACATCAGAAATAAAAATGTGAGCTTTTTTTTCTGGCCGAAAACAAGAAGAGATAAAAGACCCAGTATAAAAACTATGCCTTCTGTAAGATAGTTTAAAAATCCTAAAATAATTTTTCCGTCCATTATTTTGTCCAGAAGTCTCTTAATGAATAATCCGACTGTTTAATCAGTTCCAGTTTTTCAAGCCTGAAAGAATTTTTGTCAGGCTCTGCAAGCTGGTGCCTGTATGTCATCTCAATGGCGTCAAGATTACAGAATTCAACACAATTTCCGCAGAAGCTGCATCTGCTTAAATCTAGATAAAACTCATCCAGCACTTCTATGCCGTTTTCATCGACAGTCTTTATTATTTCTATGCAATTTTCAGGACAGACTTTCCGGCAGTCTCCGCAGCCATTGCAGATAATTTCAAGGCTGTCCAAATCAAGCTTAAGCCTTGGAATGCCCCTGCTGCCCTCAGGGATAATTATTTTTTCCTTCGGGTACACAACTGTTCTTGGCTTCCTGAATAAATTACCAAACCCTGAAAAAAAATCTCTTATAACCGGTCTCATAATAAACCTTAGTTTTAAATAAATTGTTTACTTGATTTAAATCAGATTATGCCATATATATTTCTTAATATGAAAAAAACTATTGTAAACAGAAAATTTGCAGCTGCGACAGGTATTAAAAATCTCCAGTTTATGCTTACAAGATAATTGTAATCATTAAGCTGCGGTGTCGCCTTGTCAAGCAGCACAAGTATGAAAAATATTATATAAAATTTTATGCCAAAAATAATATTGCCGTTAATAAAAAATAAGTTCTGCCACCCTGCAAGATATAATATTATAATCATTACAATCATAAAAAATAAAGTGCTGTAATAGGATATCCTGACTGTAAGACGTCCAAATCCATAACTTTCTTTTTCAATATTCTGGCCCAGAAAAAGGGTGCTTTTCCTTGTAATAGTAAAAAGCTTCATAAGAAGAAACACTGAGGTAAACACTACTATAAAGCCAAGCGGCTGGTATACTATATTCCAGTATTGGTATTGAAAACCTACTATTTCCTTAAGTGTTAATGTCCTGTTTATAAGGACTATTCCTGAAATGCAGAAAATTACCGGCATAAAAAAATTATAAATCATTAAAATATTTTTTGTTGCATTTTTAAAAACAAAGCCGTACCGGCTTCTTGAAACATTCATAAGTATCAGAAACAGGAGAATCATATAAAAAAGAAGAGCAATTATAAGATCATTTTCAAACCTGATTATTATGAGGGTTGGCGAAAAAGGAATAATAGTCCATATAAAAAATGAAAAGAAAAATATAAATATTTCCCATATATTTAGTTTGTCATTTTTAGCAAGATACCTGAATAATTTTAAAGCCGGGTATCCAAGTCCTCCTGCCCTTGAAACGGAAAAACCTCTTTTTAGCTCAGCCCTTGAAGAAAGTTTATTTAAAAAATATGAGCATACATAAATATTAATAATAAGTATAAGGAAAAGATAAATTACATTTTTAAATAAAATCATCATATCGGCAGCTCCTGCATTATTTCTCCGCTGCTTATATCAAGACTTGCAAGTATAAGCTCAATATCTTCGGTCCTGCTGCCGCATAAAATAGTCTCAGCAAGATAAAGGCTGTTTCTTGAAGGCCCCATTACAACAAGTTTTTCCACTACATTTTTCTCTATCTCAAAATATATTTTAAACACGCCATGGGGACATTCTATGCTTGAGACCATTTTATTATAAGGCATATCAAGCTCCGAAAGATTAATGAGCTTTCTGATATGCTCATCCGGCATTAAACCGATCAGCTGATCAATTATTTTTATAGACTGGTATATTTCCCTGAATCTTATATAAAGCCTTTCAAGACAATCCCCGTATTTTCCCACTGCAACAAGGAAAGAGACTTCCCTGTATAACAGAAGATTCCGGTTTTTTCTCAAATCATATCTTGCTCCAGATGCCCTTAGATTAGGGCCTGTTACACCGCAGCCTAGAACTGCCTGCCTGTCTGCCTGGCCTGTATTTTTAAGTTTGTGTGTGATTACAGTATTGTCAAGAAGCATGGATTCAATTATCGGGATTTTTTTAAATAAGTGCTTAATGCCTGCAGATATATTTTTCAATATTTCATCATTTAAATCTTTCCTGACTCCTCCAACCCTTATGTAATTCGGGTGCACTCTTGACCCTGTAACAAGCTCAATTAATCTCAGAGCTCTTTCCTGCTCAATAAGTATATGACTGAGGGTTATTTTAGAGCCAAGAACGGTTGCCATTTTTGCTATATAGCTTAAGTGGTTTGAAATCCTTGACAGCTCGGAGATTATCATTCTTATAAACTGAACTCTTCTTGCAACCTTGAGCTGCATTAACTCTTCCAGCGCAAGACAAAAACAAAGCTCAGGAAAAATACCTGCATTATAATCAAAACGGCTAATTTTTGAGATCAGCTCTGTAATCGTTACTTTATTTGTTATGCTGTAGAAAGGTATGACTGATATTCTCGTACTTATATTTGCCTTTGTGATTATATCTTCTTCTGCATTAAGATAAGTATCAAAAGCATCAAGACCATCCAGTATGTGAGATCTTAAAACTATATCAAAATGCCTGTCCTCTGTTTTTGAACCTTCAAGATAAAAAGCCGCAGATTCATATACTGCGCTTATTTGATTTATTAGCTTATTGTATTCTGCTGCAAAAGTTTCCGTATCGTCTGCAGGGCTTTTTAACGACGCTTTTATTATCATTGAAAAATTATTTGAAACCGATGAAAGGTTTATGAGCAGAATACATCTGTTTTTAGAAATATATTTATTGATTGAGCTTAGAATATCAACCTCGATTTCCGGATTTTTCCTTATCTCTTTTAATACTTCAGGAAGATTATCTATATCTGTATTAAAGAAAATTTCCTGGCCCAGCAATCTGATATCCCTAACTTTATTTTTTAAATAAAATTCGAGATTCCTCCTGATTTTTTCAACAAAGATAAGCTTATGCGAAGAATAAATTCCGTCATAAAGTTCTTTTGCCATAACAGTACCTTAAACTAATGGATTTCCAGAATTCTCAGTATACAATATATGAAAGCTTCCGGCCTTGGCGGGCATCCCGGAACATAAAAATCTATTTTTATTTCATTTTTTAATCTGTCAGTTAAAACATAATCCTGGCAAAAAACGCTCCTGTCTACAATACATTTTCCTGCCGCTATTACCCATTTTGGTTCCTCCATGCTTCTGTAGCAGTCTAAGAGCCGCCTCTCGCCTGTTCTGTTATAAAAACCCTGAATGACAAGTACGTCTGAATCTTCCGGTAAATTAACAAAATTAACCCCAAACCTTGAAATATCATAGGTGGGGCCAAGTGTTGAATAAATTTCTTTTTTACAACATCCGAATCCTGCTACAAATAAATTAAGACTATTTTTTACAAGTTGCCTCATATTATATACTACCTGCTGATTATCCTGGATTTGATTAAATAAACAGTTATTGTCAGTATTAAAAAAACAGTGATAAAAATAAGATAAAGGCTGCTGTCAATAATAAAATTATTTGCAAAGTAAACAGTCAGGATTATAAGAAAAATAAATAAAACAGCCATTATAAAAACCGTACCGGCAATAAAGACAGTTTTTAAGTAACCTGCGTCTTTATTGATCTCGTAGGGATTAAAAACTTTCCTTGAGGCCGGATTTTCAATATTTTTTATTTTTGCGCCCGTTTTCCGGGTTAAGATTTTTGATAATGCAAACAAAAAAAGAAACATTACCGCAAAAACGGCGGTAAAAATAGCTGTCGAGTAAATGTTGCTGATAAAAATATTTATTGATTCTTCCGGCATAAATTTTTAAATCTTTCAGTTATTATTTATTTACTGCATTCCAAAAGGCATGATACTGCCATGTAATTTTTATCTTTTTCTTTTGAATAAAGACTTTATCACAATTGAATTACTACTTCAATTATTATGTGTGCGGCCTGCGCTGGATAAGCGCCGCAGACCTGAGCAGCTATCTTATTGAGATATATTGAAATTATTTATATAATTTAAAAAAAATATTATCTTTTATTTATGAGAATAAAAAAACCTTCAAGAAACCTGGACTCGATTAGAAATATCGGCATCTGTTCCTGGTCGATAATAGGATTCCTTATAATAATCGCAATTGTGCTATATTTCCTTTACAGAATAAGAATTGCTATTATTCCTGTAATACTTGCTATGGGCATAGCATATCTTTTAAGTCCCCTTGTTGTCTGGATGTCAAAAAAGATGAAAAGGATTTTTGCCATAATTATTGCTTATATAATATTTACCGGTGTTTTCTTTGTCATATTTTTCTTTACAATCCCGATGATAATTGATCAGTTCAATGTTTTTATAGTAAGGTTTCCGCTTTATATTAAAAATCTTACAGAAATGATTAATAACTTCATTGAAACAAACTCAATAGTAGGCACCATTGAAAGCGCTACCGGTAAAGAGATACTGCCGCTTGATTCCAATGCAATTACAACTTATGTTATAAATACTTTCGGCCTTTCAAGTTCCAATTTTCTCCAGAATGCAACAATTTTTACAAGATCTTTTATAAATATAGTGATAACAATAATAATCGGCCCGCTTTTAAGTATTTATATAATCAAGGATGCCGACAGGATGCGAAAGCTTTTTATAAATGTACTGCCTGCAAGGGCAAAAAATCAGGCTGCAGTTATTCTTGACAGGATAAATAATGTAGGCGGAAGATATATAAGGGGACAGATACTGATATCAATTATCGTTGGCATTCTCTGCACAATTGTACTTCTGCTGTTAAAGGTGGACTTTGCCATACTTCTGGGATTTATTGCCGGGGCGCTTAACCTCATACCTTTCCTTGGCCCGGTATTTGGGGCTATTCCTGCTGCTCTTACAGCATTATTTATTTCTCCACTGAAGGCATTGCTTGTTATCCTTTTGTTTATTGCTGTACAGCAGATTGACAATTATTTTATCAGCCCGAATGTAATGAAGTTTCAGGTGGGTGTTCATCCTGCCATGGTTATTTTTGTATTGATTGCTGCAGGTACGCTTTTTGGCCCCCTCGGCCTGCTTATTGCAGTTCCGGTTACTGCAGTCCTTCAGTCAATTTTAAAATACTACCTTTTAGAGAGAAAAAACATAAGATCGCGATAAATCTCTTTTAAAGGTTTGCCTGTTTTTTCCGCAAGCTCTGCGCAGGACTCATATTCGGGAGAGTATGTGATTTTTTTACCGCCGGTTTGGCCAACGCTTACTGCAGCTTCACCATAAGGAAGCTGTATTTTTCTTGTTTTTCTTTTAAGCGCGATTCTTACAACGCTTTGCGCCCGGACTCCAAAAGTTGTGGTCTGGTTAAATATTGTATCAATTATTACACTGGATTGCTCCTGCCTGCACAGCACGCACAGCTTTGCTGCCGGCCTGTTTTTTTTCATAAAAAGGGGCTCTGTCCAAACATCCAGCGCGCCTGCAGAAAACAGCTTTTGAGATGCATATCCAAAAATTTCAGGGCTCATATCATCAATATTTGCTGAAAAAATCAGGAGCTTTTCAGCAGGCAGGTATCCTTTTTTTTCTGATTGTATTGAAAGGCAGCCCAGCATATCTTCAGAAGTATGCGTATTATTGCCTGTTTTGCCGCTACTTAGTTCTTTGCCAAAAAACAGCCTGAGTATATTGGGCGGGGCATCGCTAAAGAGAGGCTGTTTTGTTCCTGCGCCATTTCCGGTGTTTGTAATTTCCATATCAGGCACAGCGCTGAAACTGCCTGAAAGGACTTTTATAATAGCAGCGCCTGTGGGAGTTGTCACTTCAAAGTCAAAATCTCCTCCAAAAACCGGCAGCCCTTTAAGTATTTCAACTGTTGCAGGCGCAGGCACAGGTATTTTGCCGTGCATGGTATCAGCATAACCGCTGCCGAGAGGAATTCTGCTGCAGATAATTTTATCAGGGCTTAAAAAATTGACTGCGATTGCACAACACATTATATCTATGATGGAGTCCACTGCGCCCACTTCATGAAAATGCACTTTTCCTGCAGGCTTTTTGTGCACGATTGATTCAGCGGCTGCAATTTCAGTAAAAATATCTATGCCTGTTTTTTTCACATTGATGCTTAAACTGCTTTTTTCTATTAAATATTTTATATCATCAAAGTTCCTTGACGGTTGGCCGCTTTCAACACAAACTTCAAGCCTGCCAGCATAAACAGCGCCGCGTTTTTCTTTTTTTAAATCTATCCCATATCCCGGTAAATTAATTTGTTTCAGCTCTTTTTTCAAATAAGCCAGATCAAGGCCTGGAACGCCAAGATCGAGAAAAGCTCCGGCAATCATATCCCCGCTTACGCCTGATAAACATTCGATATAAAGAATTGTTGGGCACATTTTTATATTTATAACCTTCCTTTCGCTTCGCTTAAAAACACAAAACGATATAAGAAAAAGAGAACAATCCCTTTACCCGGCACCTCTATTCAGGACAATATTTTTTTAAGAAAATTTTTATTATTTCCTGAAAAAATACTGCTTGCCTGTTCAGATGTGAACCCGGCGCCCATTGCAATTTTTTCCTGTACACCTTCCCTGTAAAGCTCATTATGGCTGTGGGCATCGCTGTTTATCAGGAATTTTACTCCAAAACGCATTCCTTTTTGCGCTACATGACCATTTGAAAGGCTATGTCCCTGCCTTCTTGTAATTTCAAT
>JACVJB010000030.1 GCA_015711775.1 Actinomycetota bacterium
TATATAAAATTAAATAAAATCTTTAAGTTATTGCTTTAAAGATTTATTTTTTGTTTTATAAAAAAGCAGAAGAATTATTACATTTTTACCTGATTTAAAATGCATAGGGAACTAAACAGGAAATTATTAAATATTATTATTTTATTTGTGTTATGTTTAATGCTTGCAAATATTGCAGGGCTCGCATTTCCGTCTCTTATATACTGCAATACAAACTGCTATGATGGATATACTTTGGCAGCTTCAACAGTTAGCAGCAGCATTGAAAATAACATAATGGCAGAGGCCAAACCTGCTGTATCTGAAAACAGTAATGAATTTTATCCAATACTTGTCACTTCATGCGTTGTCCTTGGGATACTTATATTTGCAATGTGGCAAACCTTTAAAAGTAAAAAACATATATAGAGAAAAAAAACCTGTATTATTTTAAAATTTCTTGTTGAATAAACTTTGTAAATAAATATAATATAATTATCATCAAATAATGAACCGAAAGGGGTCAGATGCAAGACGTACAAAGTGCACCAAGCAGTATGGCTAAAACATCGCTAATTCTGGGAATCTGCGCCATTATTCCTTTTGTAGGATGGGCTTTAGGACTGGCAGCAATTATTTTGGGCATCATTGATCTTGTTAAGATCAAAAATAATGAAACCAGCCCTGCAGGTAAAAAGTTTGATATTCTCGGAATTATTTTTGGCGTTGTTTTCCCATGGATTTTCTCAATGATAATTATTGTTGCGGTATGGGGAGCAGCTTTTGCAGCAATGAGTGGAGCTCTGAATTATTAATATACGACTATAGCATGGCTGAAATAGTCTTAAAGAGCAGATAACGTGGCATAAAGGCAATGTTGTTTGCTCTTTTACTTTTATATAATCCGAAAGGAATTCAATGAATAAAGAAACAATGAAAAATCTTACTGAAACAGCAAAAAAAATAAGGATTGATATTATTGAAATGCTTTGTGCTGCCGGTTCTGGCCACAGCGGTGGCTCACTTTCTATGGCTGATGTTTTTACCTACCTTTATTTCAGTAAAAAATTTAAACTCGACCCTTCATCAATGAAATCTGCTGACCGTGACAGGGTTGTGCTTTCAAAGGGGCATGCATGTCCTGTTTTATATGCGGCCCTTTCTGAAAAAGGCTACTTTGATAAATCCCATCTGCTGACACTAAGAAAATATGGAAGCATTCTGCAGGGCCATCCCGATATGAATAAAACCCCGGGTGTTGAAATTACTACAGGTTCTCTTGGCCAGGGACTGTCATGTGCAGTTGGTATGGCGCTTGGCGCAAAAATGGATGGCCTTAAGTCGCAGATTTTTGCAATACTTGGCGATGGCGAATGTAATGAAGGACAGGTTTGGGAAGCGGCAATGGCAGCCGCGCACTACAGGCTCGGCAATCTTACCGCAATAGTTGATAAAAACGGCCTCCAGATAGACGGATACACAAAAGATATTATGGGGACTGAGCCAATGGCTGATAAGTGGGCATCTTTCGGGTGGTATGTAATTGAAATAGACGGCCATGATGTTGAACAGATTGAAAACGCTATGAACAAAGCCATAAATAATTTGGATAAGCCAACATGCATCATTGCAAACACTGTCAAGGGCAAGGGAGTGTCATTTATGGAAGACAGGTGTGAATGGCATGGAAAAACCCCCAGTGATGAGGAAAAAGAAAAAGCAGTGTGTGAAATAGGGTGTGATTAATTACACAACCAAACAGGCATTTATACTGACTGAATAAAAAAAGAAAATATTTTAGAGAACTGTGCCTTCATATGCGCTCCAGCATATAAAGGCACTGCTTTTTTCAGAAAAATTTTCATAGCTTATATCATTTTTTAATTCTGCAGTTACTTTACCGATTTCATCTGATTGTAAAACTATTCTTGTATCAGGGCCCTCAAAAATTCTTGATAAAACAGTTGCCCTGTACTGATTGAAAACTGGCTCCGTATCTGGCATCAGACAAAACTGATTTTGTGAAACCCTCACTTTTTCCGGTCTTATAAAAAAATATAAATCTTTTTTCATTTTTATGCCGTTTTCAAGCTTTCTACAGGCTCTTTCAAAACCTGTGTCATAATGAGTGGCATCAGCTTCTTTCAAATAATTGTGCCCGGATTTTCTGCTGATGCAAATATTGCCCCCGGCTTTTGCCTGCATTTCAATCAAGCCATCCATTCTTTTATAATTGCCGGTAAGAGGTATAAAATTGCCTGCGCCAATGAAATCAGCGACAAAACTGTCTTCAGGGTTATTGTATATCCAGTCCGCTTTGCCAAGCTGAACAATACTGCCTTCATTCATGACTGCAACGGTATCAGATAATGTAAGTGCCTCACTCTGATCATGTGTTACATATAAAAAAGTTGTTCCAGTGCGCTTTTGAATCTCTTTAAGCTCAAAACGCATGGATACGCGCAACTTCTTATCAAGCGATGCAAGCGGCTCGTCAAGCAAAAGCAGCTCCGGTTCAATTATCAGGGATCTTGCAAGAGCAACTCTCTGCTGCTGGCCACCGGAGAGCTGGTCAATTCTTCTTTTCTGCAGTCCTTCAAGATTAACAACTGAGAGTATACTATTTAATTTTTCACGAATTTTAAAAGGTTGCATTTTTCTTTTTTTTAATCCGTAAACAATATTATCCTCAACATTCATATGCGGAAAAAGCGCAAGATTCTGGAAAACCATACTGGTTTTTCTTTTATTGGGAGGAATTTTACTCATATTGATGCCATCAATTCTTACAAGGCCATCGTCCTGGTCAATAAAACCTCCAATTATTCTCAAGATGGTGGTCTTACCGCACCCGGACGGACCGAGGAGCGAGAAAAACTCTCCCTCAGCTATTTTGAAGGAAACATTGTTAACAGCAATTACATTGCCGTACTTTTTGGTAATGTTTTCTACCTCAACAATGTATTTCATTTTATTGGCAAAAGCTCGAATGGAATCCCCAGCCTTTTACCATTTGATATAAGTTCTTCCACAACAGGTTTTATAACAGGAACTCCGTGCTTTTCATTATATTTAGCATTTTCAAATTCTTTTTCGCCTGCAATAAAAATTCTATCTTTCCCTGTAGCTTTGGGTGATTCTTTTAAAAGTGTGATCATTGCATCAATCTGTTTTTTGAAGTCAATTACGGGCCTGAAAGCATTTACGTTGACTGCCATGAAAAAATGGCTGACATCACAAACTTTGGGCATATGAGGAAATCCAACCTGTGTAAGATGTGATCCGCCTGAAAGAGCCGCACAGAGTATTTCAACCATTATGCCAAGCCCATAACCTTTATAACCCCTCATTATATCTGTGCCACCCAGAGGCATGAGCGCTCCGGGGCCGCCGCTTTTAACTTTTTTCGGATCTTCTGTAACATTGCCTTCATCATCAATGCCCCATCCTGCCGGAATTTTTTCTTTTTTCTCCTCATAAACTTTAATCCTGCCTATTGGTACTACGCTTGTTGCCATATCAAGTACAAAAGGATACTGCCGGTCCGATGGAGCAGCAAAACTTATTGGATTTGTACCGATTACAGCAGTTTTTCCATAAGTTGGCGCTACAAGCGGTTGAGAATTTGTAAGGCTTACGCCTATCATATCTTCCTTCAGAGCCATCATTGCATAATATCCCGCAATACCATAATGATTGCTGTTTTTTACTGTTGCTATTGCAATGTTGGATTTTTTTGCCTTTTTTATGCAGTTTTCCATTGCATGGTATGACACTACATGCCCGAGCCCGTTGCCCCCATCATAAAGTGTGGTTGTATCTGTTTCAGAAATTACTTTAAATGGCGTAGTGGGATCCATATAGTTGCCTTCAAGTCTGTTACCGTAATAGGTGTAAATCCTTATAATACCGTGGCTGTCAACACCCCTTATATCAGCCTCAATCATTACATCAGCAACAATTTTTGCGTGATCTTCAGGAACACCCAGTTTTTCCATGTATGTCTGAGCATAACGCAGAAGATCTTTTTTCTTAAATCTTAAAACCTCTTCCATTTGGCATCCCTTCTATAAATTATTTATAAGTGTATATGTTTTACGGATAATTGCAGAAATATAACAGTAATTATAATATAAGGCAATAAAGATGTAATTTGAAGTAAATAATGCAATTTTAAGAAAATATTTTTAAAAAGCATAAAATCTAATATAATAAATCACTACAGTAAATGATGAATTAATGCAGCTATTTTGGCAAATAGCGGAACCTGTTTAGAAAATTTTTTCTGATATTCCGTAATGAGCGATTGCTGTTTCAGCTGTAAAATTCTATTTTAATTTTAGTCCGTCAAAGAAGGGATAAATTATGAAAAAAGCTTTAATTATTTTTCTTGTCACTGTTCTTGCTGTCATTCTCCTGTCAGGCACTGCAATGCTTATAAAACCTGACATCGCATCTATTGACGGCGATTCTTCTGGCGTATTGAATCCGGCGGCAATGGGCAGCGGAAGGCCAATAGTTGTTATGGTGGAAAACAGCCTTGCCGCAAGGCCGCAATCAGGTCTTTATCTTGCAGATGTTGTATTTGAAGTTGTCGCTGAATACGGCATTACAAGATTTGTGACAGTTTTTAACACCCGGGATGCCGCAATAGTTGGCCCTTTCAGGAGCGCAAGGCCGCATTTTGCAGAAATAGCGCGTTCATTTGATCCCATTTACAGTTTCTTTGGGACATATCCGGAGTGTTACCAGTATATTGAAAGCATGGGAATGTATGCGATGAGCGCCATGGGAGACCGTTCCGGGCTAAGCAGTATTGCAGGAATTTGCCCCTACTGGAGGGACTGGAAAAGGAGCAAGGTGCAGGAGCACACCGCGTTTACTTCTACATTACAGATCAAACAGAGAGCTCAGGAAGTGGGGTATTCTCTGGACGGAGGGGGAATTCCATTTGAATATAAAGCCGATGCGCCGGCAGGTGGAGTTAATAATATTTATGTTGATTTCTGGACAGCAGCATACGCGCCCAAAGGTTTTAATGTAAATTTCAAATACGACCCAGCTTCAAACAGTTATCAGAGATATATGGGCGGCAAAGCTCACACTGACTATGAAACCGGGCAAATAATTTCTGTAAAAAATGTTATTGTTCTAACAACAGATATTGAGGGGCCGATTGACAAGTACAAACATATGTACGTAAGGACAACAGGCTCAGGCCAGGGATTTTATTTCAGCGATGGGAAGGCGGTACAGGGAACCTGGGAAAGAGGCGGAGTGACAAATCCCTTTGTATTTAAAGATGGAAGCGGTAATACATATAAATTGAATGCTGGAAATACCTGGGTATGCATGGTTATGCCGGGAAAAGTCGGATGGGAATAAAAAGAAAATTTAGCATCTTTCTCACAATTATTTTGACTTTTTCAGTTTTCAAATAAAAATAAGCATATATAAATTGTATAATATTTTTAGACCCAGAAAGATTTGATTCGTTTATTTCTGGACTGAGTTTTCAAGGTTTTTAAATTAACATTCTATTCATGGTTTTAATTTCCCCTAAACAATAGAAAATATTTTTTTAAAATTATCGAAATAACAATTAACTTGACAAAAAATCTATATAATACTACTATTTCAGTATTATTATAATGTCTCACAAGTTACTTTCAGGATTCAGAATTAATTGAAAGAAGGCAGCAAATGCAAAATGTTAAAAAAACAATAAAAATAATATCAATTTGTTTTCTGCTTATCACAATGATTTTTCTTATTTTATCAAGTATTGCTTCCTGCAAAAAGACCTCAGATATTCCACCTGAAGTTTTACAATTTTCAAAGAACTGGCCGGTCTCAAATAAAGATTATGCAAATACAAGGGAGACGCTGGACTCAAAAATAAGCCTTTCAAATGTTACAACTCTTGGCATTTCCTGGGAATTACCCATTGAAGGAATTGGAGAGTGGGGAGCAGCAGCAACAAATCCATTAATACTGGGAGATACAGTATATCTTCAGGACTCAAAAAGTAATCTCTACTCGATTGATTTAAATACTGGCAGTCTAAACTGGAAAAAAGAATACAACCTTAATGCCTTCGGGCCCAATGGCCCTGCAATTGGCTGGGATAAGATATTTGTCCAGAAAGGCCACTTTGAAATTGCAGCGCTTGACATGAAAGGCAATGAACTATGGTTTACAAAATTATCAGATAAGGAAACAGTGGGTATAGATATTCAGCTTACTGCCTTTGGTAATCTTGTCTATGTATCAACTGTGCCTGGAACAGGAAATGCAGACTTTTACACCGGTGGCGGGGTCGGCATAATTTATGCGCTTGATCAGCAGTCTGGCGAGATAAAGTGGAGTTTTAATACTGTAGATTCAGAAGATATCTGGGGAAATCCGGAAGTTAATAGCGGAGGCGGCGCATGGTTTCCTCCTGCCGTAGATGTTGAAAATAAAGTTGTCTATTTTGGTATTGGAAATCCTGCTCCCTGGCCGGGGACAGAGCAGTTTCCAAATGGCACAAGCAGACCAGGTGATAACCTTTATACTAACAGCATAGTTGCTCTTGACGCAGCTTCTGGTAAGCTTTTATGGTATAATCAGGTGCTTTCCCATGATATATTGGATCTTGACTTTCAGAATTCTCCTATACTTGCAAAACTTAAAATAAATAACAAAAATGTTGATGCCGTTATTGGATCAGGGAAACTGGGAAAAGTTTATGCATTTAATGCTGGTGATGGAAGTATTCTTTGGGAAACTTCTGTTGGTAAGCATGAAAATGATGACCTGACTGAACTTCCTGAAGGAACTACAAGGGTTTTTCCGGGGCCGCTTGGCGGAGTGGAAGTAAACATGGCATTTTCGGATGGAGTGATATATGTGCCTATTGTAAATATTTTTGCTGACTATACTCCAGCAGGCCTTGATCCTTCTACATTTGATATAGGTGCAGGCACAGGTGAGCTTATAGCTCTTGATGCAAATACAGGCAAAGAAATCTGGAAAAAAGAGTTCAGTTCGATAAATGTTGGAGCTGCAACTGTTGTAAATGATCTTGTTTTTACATCCACATTTAATGGGATGATTTATGCATTTAATAAAAAGACAGGTCATGAAGAATGGAAATACCAGGCGCCTGGAGGTATTAATGGCTGGCCGGCTGTTTCTTCTGATATGATTTTATTTCCAGTCGGTCTTGGCCCTGAGCCTAAACTTTTAGCTTTCAAACTCGGTAAGGCTTCAGAAGCTGCTTCAGGCGAACAATCGCTTGCCTCAACTGAGTCTGCTGCTTCAGGTTCCGAGATCTTATCATCTGAATTTAAAGCTGATGGAATAATAACTGATGGTGAATATACAGGCAAGCAAACCTATGGCGATTTTGAAATAAGCTGGGCAAATGATGAGACGTATTTTTATGCTGCCATAAAGGCAAAGACAACAGGGTTTGCAGCAGTTGCCATTCAGCCGGGTTCGCGAATGAAGAATGCCGATATGATAATGGGATATATTAAAGATGGTTCAGTAAGTGTTTTTGATTTATTCTCAACCGGGGATTTTGGTCCTCATCCTCCGGATACTGAACTTGGCGGAACTGATAATGTAATTGAGTTTGGCGGCAGCGAAGATGGCACATTTACAATTATAGAATTCAAAAG
>JACVJB010000031.1 GCA_015711775.1 Actinomycetota bacterium
TATATTGGAAATATTAAAGTTATACCTATGGAAAAAGCACTGAAAAGTCTGCCGGATATTTTATAAATAATATAGTCTTTTAAAAATTTGACAAATACGTATAAAATATTTTATATTATACGTGTAGAGATAATAGTTATAAATTAAGGTGAGATTATAATGACAATAAAGTTAACCCTTGCAATGGATAAGAAAACAATCGAAGCTGCAAAAGAATATGCAAAAAAAAATAATATAAGTTTGTCTGGTATCGTGGAACTGTATTTTAAAACTTTGTCATCCAGTACCAGAAATAATAGGATTGGCCCTATAACACGGGAATTATCAGGAATAGCAAATTTTAAAACAGCAAAAACTGATAAAGAACTTTTAAAAGATGCACTAATTAAAAGGTATCTATGATTAGAGAAGTATTTTTTGATTCGGATGTAATACTGGATGTTATTTTGAAAAGGCTACCCCATTTTGGACCATCCCAACAGGTAATGTCTCTTGCAGAAAGCGGTTTACTTTACGGCCATACATCCTCACTTATTATTGCCAACTGTTATTACATTATAAGCAGCATTAAGGATAATAAAACTGCTTTAAAGGCAGTATCAAAATTGAGGGTTTTTTTAAATGTGCTTCCGT
Organism: Actinomycetota bacterium; assembly: GCA_015711775.1. GTDB lineage: Bacteria > Actinomycetota > Humimicrobiia > Humimicrobiales > Humimicrobiaceae > VGAZ01. The sequence goes on from JACVJB010000031.1 coordinate 634, forward strand.
TTACTGATAAGGAAATAAGCCAGTCTTTAAACTCTGAAATAAAAGATTTTGAAGACGCTGTAGAGTATTTTATATGTATAAACAATAGCATTGATAATATTATTACAAGAAATATATCTGATTACAAAAAACTTGACATAAATGCCCTTTCGCCAAGAGACTTCTTAAATCTTTATGAGATAAAAACTATTATTGAAAAACCAGGAAAATTAGACTGATAAATGAAAATATTTTTTTAGAAAATATAAAATAAAGAAAAAAGAGATTTGAATATGGATAAAAAACAGCAAGAAAAACAAATTTATACATTACCTGTTGTTGTAGATAAGAGCCACCTTATAACTATAGGGGAGCAACTTTACAGTGAAAGTATTGAGCTTATACGTGAGCTTGTAAACAATGCCTATGACGCAGACGCCACCAGGGTTTCTGTTTCTATTTCAGATGAGGCAATATCAGTGGATGATAATGGCCTTGGGATGGATCTTGAAGGTTTAAAACAGTATTTTTCAATAGGTTCTACGCTTAAAAAGGAAAAACAAAAATCAAAAATTTACAGCAGAGATTTTATCGGGCAGTTTGGCATAGGTAAATTTGCATCACTTTCCGCATGTGAAGTTTTTAAAGTCAATACAAAAAAAGATGAATTTTGCGCTACGGTTACATTTGATAAAAATATGTGGCAGAAGAAAAAAAAGAAATGGGAAATACCGCTTGAAATAAATCCGGAAAATTCAAGGAAAACAAATGGCACAACTGTCATACTTGAAAATCTTACTAAAACCTTTGACCCTGCCGAAGTTAAAAAAAGACTTGTTGAAGCTATTCCCCTCAGCGCCCCTAATTTTAATGTATTTGTAAATGGCGAAAAGCTTGAATCCCCAAGGCTTACCGGACACAGGATACCATTTATGGAAGCTACAAAATTTGGCGTAATAGACGGACAGATAGTTATCCTTCCAGTTTCATCTGCAAGCACAGAAAATCTTGGAATAGAATGCAAGGTTAAAGGAGTGACGATAAAAAGGGAGATGTTTGGCATGCAGGCCTGGGGCAAGGATATAGCCAGGATAAAGGGAGAAGCGCATGCTGACTTTTTAAAAATTACAAGTGACAGAAGCGGATTCTTAGTTGATACTGATGAATACAAATCATTTATTGAAGCAATGGCAAGGGTAATGTCTGAGGTAAAAAGCGTTCTGGGCCAGCTTTCAAATAAAAGGGAAAATATAGCAACAGGCAGAGCAGTAAAAGAAGCGCTGGAACGAATTCAGAAGTCCCTTCTTGCCCATCCAGATCTCTCTCCATTTGGCCCGGCCCCTGTTTCTGATGGGGCAGGAGCGATTGGTGAAAGCGGGGTGGTAAAAAAGGAGCAGGAAGGCGCAGATATAAAAACTATTGACGGGCAAAGCGATAAAGAGAAAAAAGCCCGTAAAAAGGGCAAGAATAAACCAAAAGCAAATCTTATGACTCCAAATGCCATAGTCAGGAAAATAAAAATTGGCAATACTGGAGTTGTATGCTGCCTTGATCATTTTGGGACAGATGGCGCTGAGTCTTTTACTGAAAATAATATAATTTATATAAACAGGGATCATCCCTTATATATTTCAGAGTCAAAGAAACGCGACGCCCATATATTAAATCTTGCAAGGCTTATTACCCAGGAAATATCCCTAATGAAAGACAGCAGGAACCCGCGCAAAGCATTTGAACAGCAGAGCGTTCTGCTCCGTGATGCATTCAGGGAATAAGAAAACTTTCTCATATTATTTTTCCACAGGGTATCCGGCATCAACCCAGGCAGCATAATTGCCTTCAAGCCTGTAAACATTTTGAAATCCGGCATCGATAAGTGCCTGCGCGCCGGCAATTGCAACACTATCAACATGGCAGTATAAAAGGTATTTTGCTTCAGGATCAAGAGACGGTATTTTTACTTTTTATATTTTGAAATTATTTCTATTGTCATCAGGCCTGGGATTAATTTAAAATGTGTATCAAATGTAGCAATCCTTCCTCCATTTTCAAGAGCTGTTGCTGCAATCCATACATCATTTGTAGGGATAGGAGTATCATTATCTTTTAATATTTTGATAAGCACTCCATATCTTTCTGCTATAATTTCATTTATATCGATAACATAGATCCCGGGCTGTTCAATAAATTCTTTCAAATCTTTCGTATTATCCATTAATTTAGTCCCCAATACAAATCCTGCATATAGCTCACCCATTACTATCGCCGGGATATAGATCTCATCTGCATTTTCCAGTAATTCCCTGATCTTTAAATTACCTTTTTTAAAAGCGGAATAAATATTTGTATCAATGCAGATTTTCATTATTCCCAGATCTCCTTATCGATTTTATTAAAAATTCCAGTATTTTTTTCAAACTCATTAAATTCAGTGCTGCTCCATGTGCCTGATAATTTTGAAAGGTCCCTTTTCTTATTAGAATTATTTTTTAATCCCAGCGACTTTTCAAGCAAGCTAATAATTGTTTTATTGATGCTTTTGTTCTGTTTTTCTGATATTGACCTGATAAGATCTTCTACCTTTTTAGGGATTTGTCTTAGAGTTATTTGTTTCATTTAATGCCTCCATGAAATCATATTATGATATCAGTTTATTATTATAGTAAAGTTTTTTCATAAATACAAAAAAGCTGAAGAATTATAGCGTTGGGCTCCTATAATTTATTGGAGTTTTATAATATTGTTAAAATACAATCCGGTCAATTCTTATTACAAATAATTGCTTTTTTATTTATTAATGAACCTCATTTTCTTAATAATGACACTTGCATTATAACAGTATACTGGTATAATAGCTTATATTTATAATTATCAACATAATATTAGCTTAATATGAGACAGGAAAAAGAAATAAACAAAAAATATACAATTGAGCAGCTTTCTGAGCTTACAGGTTATTCAAAGCGCACAATAAGGTACTACATAGAGCAGGGACTGCTTAACGCTCCTGCAGGAAGGGGAAAAGGCGGCTTTTATTTTAACAGTCACCTAAATAAACTTGGAATTATAAAGAAATTGCAGGAGAAGGGAATGAGCCTTTCGGCAATTTCTGCTTATATTAAACAGGATACGGAAGAAGGGCAGTACTTGTACAATGATTATTTACGACCCCAATCATCATCCAGCATATCAGAAGAATCATTCCCTGGTGCCAGTTACCGGGCCGGCATGATCAGGAAAAAAATATATGGCAATTTAAGTGACCCGCAAAAAGAAGTGCCAGAAAATAATGGAATGAAAGACGCTAATATGCTGCTTAATATGGATTTTCCACAAAAACCTTTGCGCTGCGAGGCTCTCCCGCAGATCCAGAGGGATGTGTGGGTAAAATATGAAATTGCCCCGGGGCTTGAAATAAATGCAAAAAGGGAAGTTGAGCAGGGGCAAAAAAAGAAAATAGACGATATTATAAAAATTGCACGGCAAATACTGGGGAGAGACAATTAATAAAAAATAATTTCAGGTGAAAGGAAATTAAAATGGATAAAACAATAACAGGTTTTCTGGCGGATTTGAGCTTTGGACAGGTCCAGGTTTTTAAGAATATGGCGGCAGTTCCGATATTTTTAAAATCTGGCAAAAGCCCGGAATACTATACCTTAAAAGAAGCAATGGATATGGGAATGCTTTCTATTACTGAGCTTGACTCCTCAGGCTCAGTGCCAGAACTTAAGGCAGTGAACAGCGCCAAAATGCCGGTGCTTATTCTTGACGGGGAGGAAATAGTTGGTGCAAAGCAGAACAGGGTTTTAAATACAACGGTTCTTTTAAAAGAAGAGTCTGAGACAATAATACCGGTGAGCTGCACAGAGCAGGGCAGGTGGCATTATACATCAAACAAGTTTTCTGATTCTGATGTTGTAACTGCCCATAAAGTAAGGCTGTATAAAAATTTATCGGTAAACCAGTCTCTTGACTCCGGAAGCAGATTCAGGTCTGACCAGGGAAGAGTATGGGATGAAATTAACCAGTATCAGATGGCTGCAGGCACAAGATCGGCCACCGGCGCAATGAAGGATATCTTTACGGATAAAAAAGAAAGCCTGGATAATTATTTAAATGCTTTTAAACTTAATGAGGGACAAAATGGCATTTTTATCTTTTTAAAAGGAAAAGCAGTAGGATTTGACTATGTATCACTTTCAACTGCATACAGTAACCTTCATTTGAAACTTCTTAAAAGTTATGCAATAGATGCAGTGCTCCAGAATGATGGAAAAGAATACGAAGTAAAGGAAAGTGAAGTTATTGAGTTTATGGATAGAATCAAAAACTCAAATGACAAAAGCTTTGAGTCGGTCGGATATGGCAGGGATTTCAGGTTTACAGGCAAAGGCGTGATTGGTTCGTCACTTGTCTGGAATGATTGTGTGATCCACATGGCATGCTTTAAAATGGATGACACTAAAGTCTTTGATTCACGTGATACAGGGAACATGTCAGGATATAGAAGAAGAATGGATAACAGGATTTATTAAAATAAAGTATTTTTTTTATTCTGACAAAAAAAAGCCATAAGGGTTAAAATTTTTATAAAATAAGAAAGTTGGAGTTTAAAAGACATTGCTATCTTTTTAAATAGTTTAAACTCGGAGCAGCAGGTATATATTTCTGTTGATATTATAGATTAATCTCCAATCTTTTAAGTATTCTGTGAACAAGAAATGTCAGGTATTTTGAGGGCGCTTTTTTCTGCCCGAAATCCCAGCCTTTAAACTCCATCCACACAGATTCAGGAACAAACCTGCCATCACTGTCTTTCCTGGCAAGAACTATTTTAAGCATTTGCATAACTTCGGGTTTCTTCCTGCCGTATTCAAAGCGTGACAGCACATCAAGCACATGGATTATATCATACCAGATAAGCGGCGCCTTTAGTTTCCTGAAGTCATTTCCCATGTAGAAAATATATGGGTGAAGCACAGCGCTTTCACCCCACAGCCTGCACAGGCAGTCAATTCCTGCCTTAACTGTATTGCTGTTTGCGTACTGTTCATATAGAGACAGAAGCTTAAGCATGATTAGGGTAGCATAAGGGCACGGATCATCTTTTTTGCCGGGCCCTCTCCAGGAGCCAAGTTCCTCCGACACAGCGCAGGGCCATCCGTTATCCCTTGCGAGCTCGGCCAGTTTTGCAGTTCCGTCTTTTATCCTCCTGTCTTCTTTTAAACCCATTTTAGCAAGTGCGTAAAGATTTGTTGGCGCATCACATAGCGCCCACCCCCATATATCGGTGCCTGTTCCCCCGTATGCTTTGCCGATATTTAAAGGAAGCCGTATTATTCCTTCAGGACTTATGTGCTCAACCATTTTTTCAGTTATATCTTCTATTCCGGGATCTTTTATATTAAACCCAAGTTCGGCAAGAAATGTAATTTTGTGAAAGGGTTGCCTTGGGCTCTTATGGCTTGACAGTACTATTCCGGGCCAGTTTTTAAGCTCATCAATTATGCTTTTAAGGGCAGGATATATTATCATCTCATTATGGGCTTGAATTACCTGCTTATCAGATTCTCCCTGGCCAAGAAGTTCTTTCCTTGTTATATATTGTATCCATGGCTCAGAATCAAGTAGCCAGTCAGCAGTTTTATCTTCCATATATTTTCCTGTTTCTCTAACTTAAAATTAGCCTATTAATTATTATTTTTAGCCCGTAGATTGGAGTTTAATATTTTTGTCTCAATTAATGCTTAATTATATGTTAAAATCTCTTTAACTTTATTATTTGAAAAATATATCCGAAGAGATTATATAATTTTTACTACTTTAATTAAATGGAACATATTAACCTGGGTTTTTCATCCTGTTCATTTTTAGCTTGAAAATTCATAATGATAGAAATAGTAAAATAAAACTCATAATGACAAAATATTGTTTAATATTATTGGAGGCTAAATGAAAGAAATCTTTGAAAGGCGGAGCATCAGGAAATATACAGATCAGCCCATACCCGATGAGCATGTGGAAAAACTGTTGATGGCTGCCATGGCGGCCCCTTCAGCAGGAAACCAGCAGCCATGGGAATTTGTGATAATCCGAGACAGGAAAATCCTTGAAGGCATTACAAAATTCCATCCTTACTCACAGATGCTTAAAGAGGCGCAGCTTGCAATAGTTGTTTGCGCTGACCTTGACAGGGAAAAACATGTGGGATATTGGCAGCAGGATTGTGCCGCCGCAACACAGAACCTGCTTCTTGAAGCGCAATATCTTGGAATTGGCGCAGTGTGGCTTGGCATTTATCCGAGGGAGGAAAGGGTAAATGGTATTAAAACATTACTTGGGCTTCCAGAGAGAGTAATTCCAATGGCAGTTATATCAATTGGTTATCCTGCTGAAAATAAAGGGCCTTCAGACAGATATGACAAAACCCGGGTGCATATAAATAAATGGGAGTTCTGATTATCTGAATATTTCTGGATATGCATTTAAAGGAAGCTCTTAAATTAATCATGGCCACTAATTAATTTTATTTCAATTAATAATTTTAAATCTTCTATAACTGACTCATAGGGTGGAATATTCAGTAATAACCTTGAACCTATTACATCATTAAAAAATAAATATTTCACATCAGTGATCTTCTGTAAATACTGAGCATTGCCGCCCTGTCGACAGGTTTTGGATTGGGTTTGGCTGCAGCCGCATCAATGCTTTCATCAGTGTAGCGCTCAAGCTCTTCTAATGTGTATTTGTCCCTGTACCGAAGAATTGATGAAATAAGGCCTGAAAATGCTTGCGTATCTTTTACGCCAAGCGCTTCATACATCTTATCCGCCTTA
>JACVJB010000032.1 GCA_015711775.1 Actinomycetota bacterium
TTGCAGTTGTTATATAAAATTTCTGCCTTTTGCTGTTTATTATTTTTTCTTCATTCATTTAAGTACCTAAAAACCTTCCAGAATCCTAAAACCCATAATACCGGCAACTGTAAAAGCTGCATGCCTGTTTATAGTCATATTATATTTTTTCCTGGTTTTATACATAAGTTTATAAAACCTGGTTTATCATACTAAAAGCGGCTTTAACTTTCAATTTTATATTATAATCGTATAATATTTTCAGGTGTAAATAATTTTTAATAAAAATTTCATATTAATTTATTTAAAAATTTCATTTTTATATATTATTATAAAGCTATTATAGAATAATAATTTTGTTTATATATAAATTATTGATTTAAATTTTTACCTGGAGGTAAAACAAATGCGAAAATTGGTTATATTTATTATTGTCGCAACGCTTGTCTTTTTTGTATTTGCAGCACCATTATTTGGCTTTACAGTAAAGGGCGAAGAGACTCTTAACCTGACTGAAACAGAAAATGATGACGTTTATGCAATGGGCAATACTATCAATTTCTCAGGGGAAGTTAATGGGGACCTGGTTGCTGCCGGGGGCCAGTTAAATATTAATGGCACTGTTACCGGGGACCTGATAGCAGCCGGAGGAATGATTGAAATTGGCGGAAACATTAAAGATGACATAAGAGTGGCCGGCGGGACCATCACAATAAAGGGCAGTGTTGATGATGATGTAATAATGGCCGGTGGCCAGCTTGTAATTGAAAAAGGCGCAAAGATTGGCGGAGATCTTGCCATATCAGGCGGAAGCGTAATTATAAATGGAGATATTGCCGGAAAGATTACTGCTTCAGCAGGCGAAATAACTATTGCAGGAAAAGCGGGAAACGGCGTTGAAATAGGCGGGGCAGGCACTTTAACTATTGGAAGCACCGCTGAAATTAATGGGGACCTGTCCTATTCTTCTGAAAGTGAGGCAAAAATAGCTGAAGGCGCAACAATCTCAGGCAACGTTAAATTCAAGGAAATACCAAAACCGGATAAAAAATCTTTCGCAATGCCTTTAGGAATATTCGGCACAGTACTGGGCGCAACCTATATTGGAAGCCGTGTAGTTTCTTTTTTGAGCATGTTTATAGTTGGGATAATAATGCTGCTTGCAATACCTGTTATTTTCAAAAAGTTCAACAACAGGATGAGAACGTCTTTTGGTTTCTGTGTTGCCGGCGGTGCGATAACACTTTTTGGCGTGCCAGTGGCCATACTTATACTCGGGTTAATAGGAATACTGCTGTTAATTACTATAGTGGGCGCCGGTCTTGGGATACTGGCTTTTGCAACCAGTGTTGTTATAACAACCCTTTATTTTGTACTTATTTATACCAGCACAGCATTCCTGTCATTTCTGCTTGGTGAAGTTATACTCGCAAAGTCCAAACTTAATATGCAGAAATACGGCTGGAAGGTGCTTGCATATCTTATCGGGCTTGTAATAATTATGATTGTTTATGCGATACCATTTCTTGGCGGAGTTGCAAAGTTTGCCGGGGTGCTTTTTGGACTCGGAGGACTGACAATGGTATTAAAGGATTACATCTGGAACGCTGCAAAGCGTGTGGAAAAATAAATTTAATATAACAGGATTTTGCATGTATTTTATTATAAATTAAGGTAGGAAGAAAATGGAAGATAATGAAAAAAATCTGAAAGCTAGCGAAGAAGATAAATACAATGCCGCAAAGAAAAGGGTTGAGGAAATAAAAGGGTTTTATTCCCACCTTATTTCTTATGTTGCTGTGAATGTTATGCTGGTCGTAATATGGTTTGTTACTGGAGCCTCTTATCCATGGTTTCTCTGGGTTCTGGGATGGTGGGGGTTCGGACTTTTCTGGCACACAATGGCAGTTTTTGTCTTTAACCGTGCAGGCGGCGCATGGGAAAAAAGAAAAATAAAAGAAATTATGGAACAAATGGATAAGAAGTAATTTAAGAACTTGCTTTTATGCCTTTTTATAGTCGGTTTGCTTTTATTTGCGTTCAAATATTGAATCAAAGTAAAAAAGGTCCTTATCAGTTCCGCATTTTAGCCCAGTTGAATATGAAACATCAGGAAGGACACTTTTTAAATTTGGCAGCGTCTCTTTATCTCTAATATAACCAGTGGCTGCATTAATAAATTTGGCTGCCAGTAAAAGAGCCTCCCCGTAAAGGTCAATAAATGATTTTGATGATTTTATATATTTGCTGCAGGGGTGTAAGTTTATTTCATGGTTTAAATTCAGGTAATCAATTTTGCTGTTAAGTTTTCGTGGGTGCATTGCTGTAGTTATCTCCCCTTTTTTATTCATTAAAAATTCAAAACACCTGAAAAAAACTCTTCTTATCCCTAAAGGATCATAAAATATTTTTAAAATCTCTATCATGTCGGTAACTGCTGTGGCGGCCTGATTCCCGCTTATTTTGATGCCATATACTTTTTTTATAACTTCAGCATAAAAATTGCCAATGCATTCTGTAAAATGTTTGGAATCTTCAATTAGCCTGTAACTTTTATATTTATATGCCTGGACATTTTTTTTAAATTCAAGCATATATGCATCAATTGCGCTTTCAAGCAGTTTATGGTAATTATGGTATCTGTGGGTTTCTTTATTCTTCTGAGTGTCAATGCCGGCCCGGTAATGTATTAAGGGGTGAGCAGACTGGTCAAGCGCAAAATGGCACAAATATCCGGCAATATACGCCAAAAGGTCAGAATAGGCGCAATATTTATCAGTATATCCAGATTTGCCGATTTTCTTTATATAATCAAGGCTGTTTATAAAAAAATCTGCAGTTTTATCATCATGCATCAGGTGGCCAAGTTTTTCGACACCATCATATTTTACCCATGGTTTTGCTTTATAGTAGAAAAAAATATCCGGTCCCTGCGCCCCCAGATAGTATAGCGCCATTCTGTCTTTTATTTTTTCTTTTGCTCTTTCATCTTCAATCAGTCCGAGAACATCTTCAGCAAAAAGACAATGGGTCAGAAAAGAAGGCATTACACTCTCCCTTAATAAATAATTATGATAAAACCAGTTATAATATTATTTTTCTTTTGGCTCTTAAAGTATAGCAATTATTAAAAATTTAATATTTATTTCATAAAAATTATATTTTTTATTATATATTTTTAAGATAAAATCAAGTTAAAAGCTGGAATTGATTTATTGAATAAATTGGCAAAAAAATGAAATTTAAACTGACCAAAAAAGAATTGAGCTGGGCCCTGTATGATGTTGGAAATTCAGCCTATACTGTTGCAATATCAATAGGGATACTGCCCATTTTCTTTAAATCACTTACTGATTCGGCAAATATCGCCCCTAATGTTTCGACAGCTTACTGGGGCTATGCTGTATCTTTTGCTACTCTTTTTGTTGCAATACTCTCCCCGATAATAGGCACAATTTCTGATTATAAGAACTATAAAAAAAGATTCTTCCTTTTTTTCTTATTAATCGGATTAATTGCTACAGCTTTGCTTACCATTATAAACGAGGGGCAGTGGTTTAAATGCCTGGTAATTTATTTTATAACAGTCATAGGTTTTGCAGGAGCCGATATTTTTTACAATGCTTTCCTTGTTGATGCTACAAAACGTGAAAGAATGGACTGGATATCCTCGCTGGGTTTTGGACTTGGCTACATAGGAAGCTGTGTTCCTTTTATAGTCAACATAATACTTATACAGAATCCTTCGATAATAGGGCTTGATACCCTTGGGGCCACTAAGCTTGCCTTTATAATAACTGCAGTTTGGTGGGCAGCTTTTTCTATACCGCTTCTTGTAAATATAAAGCAGCAGTATTATATAAATCCTGAGCCTAAGCCGGTGCTGCACAGCTTTATAAGGCTTGGTAAAACACTGAAGAATATTTTTCAATACAAGCATGTATTTATTTTCCTAATAGCTTATTTTTTCTATATTGATGGAGTTGATACAGTCATAAGCATGAGCACAGTGTTTGGGACCGATATTGGCATTTCCTCAACAAACCTGCTTATTATATTTCTTGCCACACAGATAGCTGCGTTTCCATTTGCAATACTTTTTGGCATACTTGCAAGGAAATTTTCTGCCTGGGCAATGATAGTTTTCGGCATAATAGTATATATTGTAATTGTCAGTTATGCATACTTTGTTAAAACAACCTGGCAGTTCTGGGTGCTTGCAATGCTGGTTGCTTCATCGCAGGGCGGGATCCAGGCTTTAAGCAGATCGTATTTCGGAAAAATAATACCGCCTGAAAATTCAGGCGAGTTCTTCGGGTTTTACAATATTTTCGGAAAATTTGCAGCAATAATTGGCCCGCTTCTTGTGGGAATAATGTCACAGTTAACCGGCAGTTCCAGGTTTGGTGTTTTAAGTATTGTGATTCTGTTTATTGTTGGACTTATATTAATGATCAGGCTCAAGCACATTGAAAAGGCTGATGTAAAGCCAATTATTTAATATTATTCTTTTTCATTTTCTTTTGCTCCCACTTCTGCAAGCGTATTGAGGCAGGGAAGATTCTTCTTCAATACAAGAGTCTTTGGAACACCCTCTTTATCCAGCATTTTTTGCTGCCATGTTTTTTCACGAAGACATACTTTTTATATTTATAAGGATTTTGTTTTAAGAAGTCAATAAGCACATATAAATATATCTATGTCAGATAAAGAGGAAAATATACTTTAATAAAGAATAAAAGTAAAGGTGGATAATAATGTTAATACATTAATTGTGTAAGTTTTTAGAGTTTTTGTGCATTATTTATTCCAGAGCTTCAGGGCATTTATTTTTCCCGATACTTTATCTGCCTGCTTTAAATATTTACTTTCTTTATTATTTGTAAAAAACCTGTTGGCATCAGCAACTTGAATAGTCTTTATTATTTTTATGCCTCCGGAATGAAGGATATTTTTAATATTTTTGTAAGTCCCTGCTCCCTGGGAAGGAAGTAGGTTGAAAGGAAATTTTGCACCTGAAGAAATAATAAGAAACGCTTTTTTCCCTTTCAACACAGGAAGAGGGACGCTGCCGCTTTCAATGTATTCAAAAGCGGGAACATTCCTGTCAAAAAGCATTTTTAGGGGGCCTGGCATATTTCCCCAGTAGTTCGGGGTGCCTATTATAATAATATCGGTATTTTTTAAAGCAGCAGAAAAATCATGGCCGCCATCATGGCTCAATATGCACTCTACAGCAGGTCTGCATTTCAGGCATCCCCTACAGGGGCTAACATTCATTCTGTAAACATCAAAACGTATTACCAGGTTTTTTAAATCAATTCCTGATATTATCCTATCAAGGATTTTGGAAATGCAGCCCTTTGGTTTTGGGCTTGCATTTATTATAAGTATATTCATAGTTTTATATTTAAATAGAAGGTTTAAATATCTAAAACGACGGCCTGAAAGTGTATTTTATTACACCTTTTGGGCATGTGTCCACACATTTGCCACAAAGTATGCATTCAGCATTTTCCATTTTCTGCGACTGCACCATTTCCATTACATCAAGGCTCATTGTACAGACTTTTGAACATTTCCCGCATTTTATGCAAATTTCTTTATCAGCTTTTAGCCTCAGCGAGGGCAGCTTTATAATATTTGCCAGTTTCCTGCCTGCTATCATAAAAGGATTCATCCAGCAAACATAGTGGCAAAGCGCCCTTTTGCCGACAGAAAAACTCAGTACCAGGGTAATTATAACTACTGCCAGGTATATTATTAGAGAAGGCACATCCTGAACTGATATGCCATAAAAAGTCTGGTATGCAAAGTCAACTTTTTTAAATCCGCCGGCAAGTACCGCCATATATATAATAATTCCCAGCCATGGCGCCCATATTAAATACCTTATCCAGTTAAGCCTGTTATTTACTTTTTTAGATCTTGCGCTTGCGCAATGCTCCTGAATACCTGCAAGGGGGCAAACCCATGAACAAAATGATCTCCCTGCAAAAAGAGCAGCCAGAAACAGCAGAGCAAAAACTATGAAGCTTCCGGTAATTATTCCTTCAGAAGCGCCCATTATTATAAGGTAGGGTGAAAAATAAAAAAACGTAACCGGCATTAAAACGAACATGACAATTAAAATCCCGCTTCTTAATTTCTGTCTCATTTTTTTCCTTTCTATAATTTTCCTTGACACTTATATATCTTTATGGTATATATATTTTTAATATATATTGTTAAGATATAACAAGAAGGAAAATATGTCAAGAGAAAATAAAACACAATTTGCGCTTCTTGGAATACTTATGTATCAAAGTTTTTCTGGCTACGAGTTAAAGAAAGCAATAAATTACAGTATAGGCTTTTTCTGGTCAGAGGATTACGGCAGCATATATCCTGTACTTGCTTCACTTGAAAAAAAGGGGCTGGTAAAAAAAGAATACGTTCATCAGGAAAAAAAGCCATCCAAATATATTTACAGCATAACAGATACTGGTATAAAACACTTCTCTGAGTGGGTCTCAAGAGATGCAGATTATGAAAAGATAAGGCATGAGCTATTGCTGAAAATATTTTTTGGGCATTACTGTTCAGTAGAAGACAATATTGAAAAATTAAAGACAGAAATAAGTTTTCATGAAAATCTTCTTGAAAAGTATCAGGAAATAAGAAGTCACCTATCTGAAGACAGCCATCCTAATGAAAGTGAAAAAAAATACTGGTTAATGACACTGGATTACGGAATAAGATACTCCAGCATGACAATAAAATGGTGTGAGGAAATGATAAATAATTTTAAAGAAAGCAGGAAAGAGTAATAATAAGGTTTTTCAATATGAAAGCGGTACCTGGAAAAAAATTACAACATCACAAAAAATAACTGTTATTGCAGACAGGCATGAGCCCAGCCTTGATAATATGATTTCCTGCTTTAAGGATTCTTTTACTGAAGAAATAAATATATCCTATCTTTCAGATATCTCAATTAAGGGAAGCTGCAGGGGATGCCTTAAGTGCGGTCCGCAAAATAATTGCTTTTATGATAAAAGGGACCAGTTCAGGGAATTCTTTGATAATATAATACTTTGAATTCCAGAATTCAAATATTGTGGATTTTATCTCTGATGATGGTTTTGATAAAGAAGTGGCGGGCAATTTACATGGGCTTGCAAAAAGGCTGGTTTTCTGTGCTGAGAATAATTATATTAAGCCCTCAACTTTCAGAGCAATTGTAGGCATGAAAATATTCCGGGATGAAATCTATGGGGGCCTTAAAATCATATTCAGGGCAGATCACAGAAATTATAAGAAAACAGGTGTTTATGATTTTCATCAGAAAAACATGTTAAAGATGGCTTTTTACCATTTGGGTTATTTTATAACATCAATTGGCTTTATGCAGAAAAAGATGATTGGCAATATGCCGGATTTTATGGTCAAGCCATACAAACATCATTTTGCAGGT
>JACVJB010000033.1 GCA_015711775.1 Actinomycetota bacterium
ATATATATTTCTAGATGAGGTCCAGGAAATTGAAGAATGGGAGAAATGGGTAAGGACACAGCATGAGCTTGGCAGGGCGAAAATAATTATTTCAGGTTCAAATGCAAAACTATTAAGCAGGGAACTTGCAACGCTGCTTACCGGAAGACATCTTGACATTACTGTTTTCCCTCTGTCTTTTAAGGAACTGCTGGATTTTAATAATATTTCTATAAAAAACAATTCTGATTTAATTACTAATCGTATAAAAATCAACAGCCTTTTAAATGAATATTTTGAATTCGGTGCTTTCCCGGAAGTAATTTTAAATAACGAAAAGAAACAGATGCTTATAAGTTACCTAGATGATTTAATAAACAAGGATCTTATAAGAAGGTTTAACATAAGAAAAACGGAGACCATAAAAAGCCTTATAAATTTCTACTTAAGTAGCATATCAACACAGACAACCTTTAACTCAATAAAAAAACATTTTGGCATATCAGAGAATACAATAAAAAAATACTCTGCATATCTTCAAGATATTTACCTGGTATTTTTCGTAAAAAGATTTTCTTTCAAGGTGAAAGAACAGGATAAAAATCCCCGAAAAATATATAGTATTGATACAGGTCTTGCAAATACCCTGGGCTTCAGGTTTTCTGAAAATAAAGGAAGGACTGCAGAAAATATTGTATTCTTAAAACTTGCTGCAAAAATGCATTCGGATCCATTTACAGAAATTTACTACTGGAAAGATGAAAAACACCGGGAAGTGGACTTCATTATCAAGCAAGGGCTTGATTTGAAAGAGGCCATACAGGTGTGCTGGAACGTAGATGAACCTAAAACAAAAAAAAGAGAAGTTGGCAACCTGCTTCTGGGAATGGAAAGCCTTGGGCTGGATAAGGGTTTAATAATAACGGAAGAATATGAATGCGTTGAAGAGGTAGGAAATAAAAAAATAGTACATATGCCCTTATATAAATGGCTGCTTGAAGAGCAGTAATAAATTTAAATTACCTTTGGACTTTCAAATCATACACTTTCCTGTAAATATCCAGTGTTTGGACGGCTGTTTTTCTCCAGGAAAAGCGCTTTGCATTTTCCAGGGATTTTAAGCCAAGCTTTTTTCTTAAATTTTCATCGCGCAAAACCATCAGTATCTTAGCTGCAATATCTTCCTCGTCTGCCGGGTTAAAAAGGGTATTTTTATAATCCATAAGCTCAGGGATTGAGGAGCTTGAGGACGCGCAGACTGCAAGGCCGCACTGCATTGCCTCAACAACAGGCAGCCCAAAGCCCTCAAATTTTGAAGGATAGACAAAAAGCTGGGCCATATTGTAAAGGTGCACAAGCTCATTATCTGTGGAGCGGCCGACAAAAATTATATCTTTTTTATATGGGCTGTTTTCGTACTCGGCATATGCCGCCTCGCTTTTCCAGCCTGTGCGCCCCACAATTACAAGCTTATAATCAAAACCGGGCGCCATGGGGTCCTTAAGCTTAGTTTTATTTTTTGATGCCTTTGCACCATTGCTTCTTAAGGCATATGCTGTGTTTCCTGATGCAGCTCCTTTGCCTCCTTTTAGCAGGTTAAATGCCCTTATAAGCGTTACATAGTTTTTTCTCGGCTCAATTGTGCCGACTGAGAGAATGTATTTGCCATCTATTTTATATTTTTCAAGAACACTCCTGTCATATTCATCCGGGGCAAGTTTTTTAAATGAGTTGTCTGCCGCAAGGTGGGTGACGTCAATTTTTGCCGGGTCTGTATTAAAAAACTTCACAATATCATTTTTAGTGCTTCCTGATATCGCAATTATCTTTTTTGCTACTGCTGCATTTCTTTTAACTTCTTTTGTGTATTTTTTTACGAACCACTCAAAGTTAAAATGAGGAAACCTTATAAATGCCAGATCATTGATTGTAAGTATTATTTTTTTGTTAAAGGTCGGGCAAATCATAAAATCAGGGCAGTGGAAAATGTCTGCAGCAAAACCGAGCGTTTCAATTGCAGGCAGCCTCAGCCTGTTCCACATATCAAGCTTTTTTTGGGTGGTTTTAAACAGTTTGAATTCAAGTTTTACATGCTTACCCGTATTTATTCCATTTTTTCCTGACAGGCCGTCTTCTTTACCGGAAACTGCTTCAATGTAGTTTCTTTTTATTTCTTCTAGAAGCGGCAGGTAATCGTCCAAAATGTAGCGTCCAGTAAGCACAAAGGTATCATCCTTATCGATTGCAAAGAGGTTTTTTAAAAGATTGAATATATACCTTCCTGCGCCTATGTCGCTGCCATGGTTTAAAATTGTTGATATATCTATGCCTATTCGCATCTTAACCTTTCTCCGTTAAAATTATAATTGGCAGTATAAGTTACAGGGGTCGTCCATTTCCTTTATCTTATCCTGTCTATAAATTCATGAATAGGTTTAGGTTCATATTCAAGTTTTCCATGTAGAAACTGCCGCAGGTACTCAGGCTCTATTTTAAACCTTGTATTATTTACTGCTTCAAGATAATTGATATATTCCTCATATTTGCGATTGCCTGTAATTATAAACAGGCGCCTGTATGTAAGGATGAGATTTTCAATGCAGTACACAGGCTCATTATTTACAACATCAAAGAAATTGTTTTCGCCCCAACTGTATTTGATAATTTCGCTGTCGGGGATCTGGCGGGTTATCTGAATATAGGGCCTGAATTTTTTAAGATATCCGGTTCCGGTTCGCCATTCATGAAGAATCTTTTTTGCCACTGGCTTAAGGTTTCTGTCATGAAGATTATGTTTTTGTATTGATAACTCGTTTTTAATGATTCGGCGCATATTATTGTTCTCAGCGCATTTATATGCCAGTTTCATAACATTTAATTTCTGGTAATAATACTTTGTTGTAAATGCAGTTGCCTCATCCCTGAAGCTGTAGGCGTATTTATGATAGCACACTGCTGTGGGGCATGACCTGAAATTGTATCCCATAAGGTTTGCCCTGTAGCAGAAATCTATATCCTCATAAAAAAGAAAGTATCCGCTGTCAATTGGTTTATCAATTGTTCCTATCGTGCTCTGGCAGACATAATCTCTTTTTAAAAATGCTGATGTGAAAGAGAGCCCGAAAACATCTTCAGGTTTATTGTACTGGTCAAGATCAAGCTGGCCCATGCCGTTATATCCAAGGTAGAAATTATTGTCTATGTAAACGCCCACGCTTTCAATGTATTCCTTCTGATAATACAGTTTAATTTTGGGGGCAAGCCCCACATACCTGCTTTCAAGGCCGGAAATGGCTTCAACAAGTTCCTCCAATGCTATTTTGTCATAGGTTACATCAAAGTTAGATATCAGCAAATAATCGCTTTCGGTGTGTTTTAAAGCTTCATTTACTGCCTCTCCCAGGCCAAGGTTTTTGTCAGATTTGATAATTTTTATATTTTTATAGGCAGCCCCAACAAGTTCCAGCGTGTTATTTGAGGAGCCGTTATCATATATGAGTATGTCCATATTCCTGTAGGACTGGGCCAGAAGAGAGTCAAGGCATTCGCTCAGACAGGGATAGGATGAATTATAGTTTATAATAATGACTGTAACTTTTTTATACAGGGTTTTTTCAATGCTTTCAAGGATTTTTCTTTCCTCAATTATCTGACCGACAGGAATCTGTTCGGGTCTCTCTTCTGGTGCAGGCAGTGATGCAGGAGTTTCTTTTTTAGTGATTTCCATTTCCTCAAACGTTCCAGTTTTTTTCTCGACATCTTCTATTATCGGGACAATACCGATATTTAAAATCTTCCTTATATGGCTGTCATACTCATCAATGCTGTTCTGCCAGGAAAACTTCTGCACAAAACTGCCGGCATAACTGCCCATATCCATGCGTAGTTCCCTGTCAGCAGCCAGCAGCTTGACTTTTTCAAAGAACTCCTCCCCGTCTGTAACAATATACCCGGTTCTGCCGTTTTCCATAATCTCCGGGTGTGCGCCAATGTTATAACATATGACAGGTTTTCCGAAATACTGCGCCTCGCCAACAGGCAGGTCAAAGCCCTCCCAGCGTGAGCAGGTGGTGTATATATCGCTTGCAGAGTAAATAAGCGGCATGGAGCTTTCATGGGCATTTGCAATGCATAATACCCCCTGGTTTTTAAGATATTCCTCATCATTTTTGGATCCATACCCGACTGCAAGAAGCTTAATTGAAGGATTTTCAAGAGATGTCGCCTGGTAAATTCCAACAAGTTCAGCAAGGCCTTTATAGGGCTGGTTTGTAAGATTTAACCTTCCCACATAAAGAAGAAGGACATCATTTTCAGAAATTTCCATCTCCTGCCTGAAATTTAATATATCATCAGCTGCCAGCCTTGCCTGGCTGTAATGGTCAACCCCGTTATAAATGCATGAAGTTTTTTTACGGATGTAATCAGGAAGCTGCCTTTTAAGGTAATTGGATACGCATATCACTTTACGGGCCTTTTTAAAGTAAGAAAGATTCTGGGAAAGCTGCATATACTTTAATACAAGTTTTCTTTTAAGCGGCAGGCCCTCTGATGTTATAATGCCATGGTCAACTACCAGTGAGGGTTTTTTCAGCTTTGGTATAAGGCTGTAAAAAGGAAAGGACTGAATAATAAAAAGATCAGTGTCCTTTGAATTAAAAAAATCTGCAAACCTGCGCACCCTTTTTTCAAGCATATAAGCATTGCCCAGCCCGATGGGGGGAAGCCTGTAAATTTTGTATGATTTTCTGTTTGTGAATGTCTCATCTACAAGATTTGCATAAACCTCCGACACGTAGCCCTTTTTTGCAAGGCCGTCTGCAATTCTGTCAACCACCAGGTCAACGCCGTGGCCGGTTATCATTCTGTCTGTAAGAAAAGTTACTCTGGGTTGTTTCATGGCTATATTTTAACATCAATTATTGTTTATATTAAATTGTTTGTTATAATTTTAGAAAAATATATAAATATTTTGTTATGAATATTGTCTTTTAATACATTTATTCAGGAGAATCTTCATGGAGGATTTATTTAATTTCCCCACTGTATCAATAATAACGGTAAACCTTAACGGCAAAAATTATCTTAAGGACCTGCTTGAAAGCCTTGACGACATTGATTATCCAAAAGACAGCTTTGAAATTATAGTTGTTGATAACGGATCCCGGGACGGTTCCGTACAGTTTTTAAAAAACAGTTACCCCAAAATAAATATAATTGAAAATTCATATAATACAGGTTTTGCTGTGGCAAATAACCAGGGAGCCGCTGCTGCAAAAGGAAGCTATGTCGCATTTTTAAATAATGACACAAAAGTTGACAGGCAGTGGCTGATTGAGCTTATAAGGCCTGTTTACGGCAGCACGGATATTGTGTGCGCCGGTTCAAAGGTTTTATCGTTTGACGGTAAAAACATTGATTTTTCAGGCTCAATGATAAATTTTGAAGGCAAGGGTTTCCAGGCGGATTATGGCATAAGCGTACAAAAGGACACGCGCAATCAGTATGAGTACCTGCCTTTTGTAAACGGCGGCGCAATGCTTGTAAGGCGGGATGTGTTTATAAAGTCCGGCGGTTTTGACGAGGATTTTTTTGCCTACTATGAGGATGTGGATTTTGGATGGAGGCTCTGGGTGCTCGGCTACAGGGTCATATTTGCCCCGAAATCCATTGTTTACCATGTTCACCACGGCACATCAAAAATGTTTCCTGAGGACAAGCTGCGGTTTTTAAAAGAAAGAAATGCGCTTTATTCAGTGTTTAAGAACTACGATGAGCAGAATCTTTCAAAGGTATTTTCAGGCACTCTTGCAAGTATTTTCGGAAGGATTTTTACTGATGTAAAATTTGATTATAAAAAATATTATGACTTTACTCTTAAGGCTGATAGCGGGCAGCAGGATAAAAATCCGGAAGTTGATAGCAGAGAGAACAACAAAGAAAGCCTGCTTAAAAGCATATCCGGGGAAAATATTGTAATTGATAAGGAGCCACTCAGCTCTCTTATGGCTGTAAAAAGCTTTCTTGACGAGCTGCCGAGCCTTATGGAAAAAAGGGAGAAAATACAGAAGGCAAGAAGGCGGGACGATAAGGCCGTCTTTACCTATTTTAAAGGGCAGTTTCTTGCTGTTTCTGCAGACGCGTCTTACCAGAGAAATCAGATAAATATACTTAAATCGCTTGGCATTTATGATATTTTTGAAAAACAGATTAGAAGAAATCTCCTGATTTTATCCGGGGAGGTGCTGTCTTCTGCAATGGCGGGCCCCGCAATAAGGGTGTGGAATTTTGCCAAAGTATTAAGCGAACATTTAAATGTAACTCTTGCAGTTCCCAATGAGACCGATATGCCTGCCCAGGTTTTTAAAATAGAGCGTTACAGTGATGAGGCCTCAGTAAAGGCGCTTCTTGATGGGTGTGACATTGTTCTTTGCGGGGGAATGACTTTCTCCAAATTCAAGTGCATAAGAAAAAGCGATAAATATATAATAATGGATATGTATGACCCTTACAATCTTGCAACACTCACGGAGTACTCAGACCAGACTATTGAGCGGCAGCTTGAGGTTTATAAATCTGTTCATTTCATAACCAATGAGATGCTTTATTATGGCGATTTCTATATTTGCGCATCCCAGCGTCAGAGGGATTTCTGGCTTGGCATGCTCGCAGCTCTTAACAGGGTAAATCCTTACTCATACAACCAGGACCCTGCAATGAGAAAACTGATTGACATAGTGCCATTTGGACTGCCTTCAAATAAACCTATGCATACGGAAAATGTTCTTAAAGGAAAAGTTGAAGGCATTTCAAAAGACGACAAGGTAATTATATGGGGCGGGGGCATTTATAACTGGTTTGATCCCCTGACTCTTATAAAAGCCATGGCAATTGTCCGGGAAAATAGAAAAGACATTAAGCTGTTTTTTCTTGGCGTAAAGCATCCTAACCCGCAGGTAAAAGAGCTCTCAATGGCAAATGAAACCGTTGAGCTTGCAAAAAAAACGGGAGTATACGACAAAAATACATTCTTTAATTTCGGCTGGGTTGACTATGAGAAGCGGCACAATTATTTCCTTGAGTCAGACATCGGCATTATTACCCACCCTGACCATATTGAGACAAGGTTTGCTTTCCGCACAAGAATACTTGACTATATCTGGACAGGGCTTCCTGTTATTTCTACAAAGGGGGACAGTTTGAGCGATATGGTGGAAAGCAAGAACCTGGGGCTGACTGTTGATGCGCAAAATGCTGAAGCACTTGCTGATGCAATTATGAG
>JACVJB010000034.1 GCA_015711775.1 Actinomycetota bacterium
GTTATTGTATCTAATGATAGTGATTTGTATGAAGCCATGAGAATTGTAAAAGATGAATTAAATAAAAAAGTTGGTTTAATAATTTTATCCGGAGGTCATCCATCAGTGAAATTGTTAAAATGTGCTCCTTTTAAAAGAGCAATCAGAGAAAATTTATTAAAAAGTTCTCAATTACCTAATCAAATCCCAAGTACAAATATATATAAGCCTGTGAACTGGTAGTATTTTATTTAGAATAAATTATAAAATTGTGATATTTTAATTAATCCTTCCAAAATTTTGTTCGACTTTTCAATGCTCAGGGGCACCAGGAAGCTCAATATGTAGCCTCAAATTTAATATGAATTTTCATAATTTCATTAGATTCATTAATTCCTGCCAAAATTTGTTAGATTTATCAAATCTCGGGGACAAAATCTTAATACTTATATTAATAATAATATACTTTTAATAATATTTACAAAAATAATTAAAAGTATTAAAATATCTTATAAAAAAGTATTAATAATATTATAAATAGATTGGCGCTTCGACATTTTTACAGAACTGAATGCTTAGAAAGGATCTGACAATTAAAAATGAAAAGTAAATTTAAAAATCAAAGTGGCCAAGTCGCTATAATAGTAGGTCTAGCACTGACAGCGCTTATTGGAGCAATGGCTTATGTTATTGATACAGGATCTATATATGAATTGCGAAGATCATTTCAAGAAGTTGCTGACTCCTGCGCCCTTGCTGGCGCACAGGAATTGCCTGATGCCACAAATGCAATTCAAGTTGCACAAGAATATGCAGAAATACATGGAATTGCTTCAGAAAGTTTAACCGTTTTAATAAAAGGTACTTTTATTTCAAACGATACTATAAGCGTAACTGTTGCATACATGAATAAACCTACGTTTTTTGCAGGAGTATTTGGAGTTGATTCAACAGATGTAGGAGCAGATGCAACAGCAGTGGTGGGTTCCCCTGAAGGATATAGCAATATAGTGCCTTTTGGAATATTGGAGCAAGACTGGGTTCCAGGCAATGAGTACACGTTAAAATGGGGCCCCCAGGAAGATGGACATAACCATGGAAATTTCGGGGCTCTTGCCCTTGGCGGTACAGGAGCAAATAACTATGAAAAAAATATCAGGGAAGGATACCATGGAACAATAAACATAGGTAGTGTTGTGGAAACTATTGTTGAAACTGAACCGGGTAATATGATGGGGCCGACAGTTCGCGGAACGACTGACAGAATAAATAATTATCCTGATTATACATTTAACAATTTCTCAGAACTTACTGTATTTGAAGATGGCGTATATAAATTAACAAATAACAGGGACAGCCAGTTTGTAATTTGCCCTATTATTGACTGGATTCCATTTGGCAGAGATAATGTCAGGATACTGGGTTTTGTTCCATTTATTATAACTGGTATAAGCGGATCTGAAGTCTATGGCACATTTATAGATGAAGCTTTAATAATAACTGAAGGTAAAATTGCTGCACTTAATGAGTATGGAATCAGAATTGTCAGATTACTGGAATAAATTTATTTTTAAAAAGGCGCCCCATCAGAATTTCAGCTTCATGATGCATTTTTTATGTTTTAACTATATTTAATATTATCATTAAAATCACGGCAGCTATAAATAGCGGGAATACTGATATTGAGTATTTAATGTCCAATGGAAAATAGAAATTATTTTAAGTAATTCAGTTTCAGCGTTTTTTTACCGATAAATAGTATAAAGAATAAAAAATGTTAACAGCATTTAGTTAATAATGTCCATCAAACTAAAAATAATTAAAAGACGGTTAAAAAACCAAAGCGGACAGGTAGCCATAATAGTTGGTGTAATGCTGGCAGCACTTGTTGGAATGATTGCATATGTTGTTGACACGGGAAATATATACGAGTCCCGAAGGTCTTTTCAGACTGCGGCTGATGCAGCAGCCCTTGCTGGTGCTCAGGAACTACCGGATGCCGGTGCTGCTCAGCAGGCAGCATTTGACTATGCCCGGCTTCATGAAATTGAACCTGAAGGAGTTACAGTTTCGATTGAAAGCACTTTTGTCGCAAATGATACTATCCAAGTTACTGTGCAGGATTTGGACAAAGGTCTGTTTTTTGGAGGAATATTTGGCAAGAATTCAACTCGAGTGGGCGCAGATGCGACGGCAATAATTGGCTCACCGTCATTTCTCAACAATATTGTTCCATTTGGTATTCTTGAGCAAGACTGGGTTCCAGGCAATGAGTACACGTTAAAATGGGGCCCCCAGGAAGATGGACATAACCATGGAAATTTCGGGGCTCTTGCCCTTGGGGGAACCGGAGGTAACAATTACAGGAAAAATATCAGGGAGGGCTACAGCGGCAAGTTAAGCGTAGGCGCCGTTATAGATACTGAACCGGGCAATATGATGGGACCGACTGTCCAGGGCACAAATGACAGAATCAGTGATTATCATGATTATACTTTTAATTCTTTTGATGAGCTCACAGATGAAGTGGATGGAAAATATGTATTAAGAGACAGCTCAGACAGCCAGTTTGTTGTTTGCCCTCTTATTGACCGGGTTCCTTTCGGAAGGAAAGAAGTCACCATAATGGGGTTTGTCCCGTTTATAATTACAGGAATAAGCGGTTCTGAAGTATACGGCACTTTTATAGACAGAGCTCTTATTGTAACTTCAGGAAGTATTGCTCCTCTGGACGAACACGGTATTGTTGTTATAAGGCTTCAAAATTAATTTTTATTTCTTTAAAACAATTTTGAATTACTTTCCTCAGTTAAAGTACAATATAGTGCCCTGGCTGTAATAAGTATTTTCATTATATATAAATCATAAAGCCTGTTTAAGCCATTGAGGTTACAAGGGATAAAAACAGAAAATTTAAAAAGTTTTTGAAACTAAAAATAATAATTTGTCTTTAGGCCAGTAACTGACTTAAAATATACAGTAAAGCTCTTCTTAAAGTGAATGCAGCCATAATGGTGTGCATTTTTATAAAAATATTATATAAAATATCAGGAATATGTATCTTTCATGCATGTATGGAAATTCTAAGATAGAATTTGAAGTAAAATACCGCAACCGGGCCACACTGGCTATACAGATAACTGCCCCGGGAATTGTCACAGTTTTTTCTCCTGAAGGGCTATCGCCCGGCGAGATAAAAAGCAGGGTTGAAAAAAAAGCGCCATGGATAGCCAAAAAATTAATTCATTTTAAAAAACTTGGAAACCTGAAAGAAAACCGCAGGATTTCAGAAGGAGCAAAACTGCTCTATCTTGGGAAATCCTATCCGGTTGTCATAAATTATAAGAAGGGACTTAAGTGGCTTACAGCCAAATTTTCAGGAGATGCTTTTGTTTTTGATACCCCCGTACAGGACCCTGTAATACTAAAAAAACTGGCAGAAAAATGGTATCGCAGGGATGCGGAAAAAATTATACTTCAGCGGGTTGATAAATACAGTTATAAATTTAATGTAAGCCCACTGCAAATGAAAGTTAAAGAGCAGAAAAGAAGATGGGGCACCTGCACTTCGCAAAAAAATATATATTTTAACTGGCGTATAATAATGGCGCCCCTGAGCGTTATTGATTATGTAATAGTTCATGAACTGAGCCATCTTGTTTATCAGGACCATTCAAGGCAATTCTGGGGTTGTGTTGAAGCTGTAATGCCGGATTACAGAGAAAGAAAAAAATGGCTGAAAGAGAACGGGCTTCTGCTTGAACTGTAATAAATAAAAATTAAAAATATCACTTCTTATAAATGGAGGCATATTTAATGATAATTGTAAGTGTTTACGTAAGTGTTAAACAGCAAATGACAGAAGAATTTATAAGGGCAACAAAAGAAAATGCAAAAAACAGCATAAATGAACCGGGAATAATAAGATTTGATTTTATCCGCCAGGCAGACAGTCCTTCTGACTTTTTACTGCTTGAAGTTTATAAAAACGAAGATGCTATTTCCAGGCACAAACAGACAGCGCATTACAATAAATGGAAAAATACAGTCGAAGATATGATGTCTGTTCCAAGAAAAAGCATTAAATATACAAATATATTCCCCGATGAGGTTAACTGGTAACCGGACACCGGGAAAATATTTTTTCATATAAACTGCAGGATTTTACCCGAATCTTTTCCTTAGTTCTTTCAGTTTTGAATTCAGATCGTCCTTTGGTCTTCTGTCATAACCGCCGCCAGAGTTTCTGTTATCCCTGGGGCTAAAGCTTCTGCTTTTCATTTCTTTTGCTTCGTTTACTACAATAACTCTGTTCTTGAATGTGGTCTGGTTCAATTTCTCTATAGCATTTTTTGCAGATTCCTCCGTCTCCATCTCGACAAAGCCAAACCCTCTGGGTCTTCCGTCTGCGCCATTAATGACTTTTGCGCTTACAACAGCTCCAAACTCTGCAAAAAGTGCCTGGAGTTCTTCCTCGGAAGTTGAGTATTCAAGATTTCCAACATACATTTTTTTATTCACTGATCTTTTCCTTTCTGTTTATAATAATCAGTTATAAGTAAACAGGGGCAAAATAATATACTTTAACTTCAAAAGGGATTAAACCTTATTAGAGGAGTTTGTAAAATGCTTTTATAGCCTATATATTATTTAAAATCCTTACTGTCCTTATTAGAATAGATGTATTTTAACTTAATTAAACATAAAGTTCAAATTTTTGTCGGAAAACCTTAACCATAATCATTGTCTTTAAATGCCAAGGTTTTTAATCAGTGCCGGTACGTGCTTTTCCCACCCTAGAGCCTGTATATGAACACCGGCACAGAAAGGTTTAATTCTGGTAATCAAATCTGTAAGTATTTCAAGACACATTGATACCTTATCGCTGGTTCCTGCCATTTTATCTATTATTTTTTTCGGCACAAAAATACCGGGCACATTTTTATTCATGTAATTTGCCATTTTTTCTGATTTAAGAAGAATCACACCGGCCATCACCGGTGTTTTTATTCCAAGTTTTCCAATTTTTTCCATAAATTTTTCAACTACATTTTCATCAAAAACAGCCTGGGTCTGGAAAAATTCTGCGCCTGCATCTATCTTTTTCTGCATTTTTATAATCTGAAGATTTAAAGAAGATTCAGTATCTGCGCCGGGATTAACAACGGCGCCTTTAAAAAATGCTGGTTTACCCTTTAACTCATTGCCGACAAGATCAAATCCTTCTTCAAGTTTGCTGATTGTATAAAGCAGTGAAACAGAGTCAAGATCATAAACAGGTTTTGCCTGGGGATGATCACCCACTGTTGTATGGTCGCCTGTAAGCGAAAGAACATTTCTTACGCCTAAGGCATATGCGCTTAGCAGGTCTGACTGAAGCGCAAGCCTGTTTCTGTCCCTGCACGTAACCTGAAAAACAGGGTCATGTCCCATATCTTTTAAAAAATGGCAAGTCACCATCGAGCCAAGCCGCATTACTGAGCTTTGTAAATCAGTTACATTTATTCCGTGCACCAGGTTTTTAAGCATTTCCCCGATTTCAAAAATCTCATTTGTGTCAGTGCCTTTAGGCGGGCCAATTTCACAGGTTACTGCAAAAACTTTTTTGCTTATAGCTTCTTTTAAAGTCGGTCTGTCATGTTTTATCTCTTCAGCCATTTTTCCTCCATGGTTTTTTATGAATCCGTTGTAGAATATTTTTTAATAAATCACTCAATAAAGCCAAGTTTTCTTAATTGCCTGTTTTCACCAATTAGAGTAACAACATCATCAGGCTGGAACCTGTAATTGATATCGGGCGGGCTTTTAATTTCATTTCTATTGTTTTTTACTGCAATTATTGTAATTCCAAACTTATGCCTTAAATTCAGCTCTATCAGATTCTGTCCTACCATAAGCTTTGGAGTTATTATTTCAATGATACTTATTTCCGGACCTATTTCAAGGAAGTCGAGCACATTTGTGCTAATAAGGTTTTTTGCAACTCTTTCACCCATATCTTTTTCAGGGTAAACAATAACATCAGCGCCTACTTTTGAAAGAACGCGCCCCTGTGTTTGGGTGCCTGCCTTTGCTATGATTTTTTTTGAACCCTTTTCTTTTAAAATAAGAGTTACAAGAATTGAATTCTGTATATATTTTTCACCAATTGCAACTATTGTTGCATCAAAGTCCCGTATGCTCAGGGATTCAAGTATTTCAGCGTCTGTCGCATTGCATTTTATGGCGTCATTTATTTCAGCCGCAACCCGCTGAATCCTGTCCTCAGACTGGTCAACTCCGATTACGCTGTGTCCTGCTTTTGACAGTGTCCTTGCAATGCTTGCGCCGAACCTGCCGAGCCCGATTATTAAAAATTGTTTTTTCATTCTTTTATGCCTGCCATTTCTTAGCCTATGGTAATTGTTTCTTCAGTATGGAAAGCTCTGTCCAAGCTGCTTCTTAAAGCAATTGCAAGGGCTAATGTACTGATGCCAATTCTACCAACATACATACAAAGTATCAATACAGCCTTGCTTGCTGTTGTAAGCTCCGCAGTGATGCCTGTGCTTAGCCCAACGGTTCCAAATGCAGACGCAACTTCAAAAAGTGCTTCAGTAAGTGTGCACTTCTCAAAAACAAGAAGTAAAATTGTACAAAACAGTACAACGACTATTGCTGTGAAAACAATTGTAAGGGCTCTTGAAAAAAGCCCCTCAGGAAGCCTTTTTTTAAACATTACCACCTGCGATCTTCCTCTGAGCGATCCCATCGCACCCATAGTGACAGCAGCAAATGTGGTTGTCTTGATACCACCCCCGGTACCTCCAGGCGATGCCCCTATAAACATCAGAAATGCCATAAAAAATAATGTTGCCTGTGAGAGCCTGCCAGCCGGTATAGTATTAAACCCCGCAGTTCTTGCTGTAACTGACTGGAAAAAGCTTGCAAGTATCTTAGCGCCCATGGATTTATTGCCTAAAGTTTCAGGATTATTAAACTCAAAAACAAAGAAAAACAGCGCTCCTGTTAAAATAAGCAATACAGTTACAATAAAAACTATTCTGGCATGAAGTGACAGTTTTCTTATCCGCCTGAAATTAATAATCTCAGCCATAACAGGAAATCCAAGACCGCCTAGTACAATTAAAACCATGATGTTGATATTAATGATTGCATCTGAAACAAATGCTTCAAGATTGTTTGAGTAAAG
>JACVJB010000035.1 GCA_015711775.1 Actinomycetota bacterium
AGGAAAGACTTCAGGAACAAAAAAATCCCTGCAACAGCGCCATGCGGAAAATGCGACAGGATAAGCAGAAAGACTTTTGCAGCTATCCCTCTGCAGGAAAGAGGACGGTTTCCTTTTTAAAAGAAAGGGGATGTTTTTCTTTCCTAATTCATTTTAAGATTATATAATGTAGCGCGTTTGTGTTTTAAAAGCATATTTCTGGAGTTTTTTATGATATTTAAAAGTATTTTAAAAAAGCTGAAGTCTTTTTATGTAAAACATAAAAAAAAGATATCAACCACTTTAAGAATAATAATAAGTGTGGGCCTTATTGCATATCTTGTATTCTTCCGCTCGGAATTTAAAGATTTCAAGACCTTTGCCGCCATATTAAAAACTGTAAATGTGCCGCTTGTGCTTGCTTCTGCATCGCTGCATTTATTTGGCGTGTGGCTCAGCGCATTCCGTTGGCAGATACTGCTAAAGACGCAGGGCATAAGGCTTTCCGTAGGATTTTTATCATCCTCATTTCTTATAGGTTCATTTTTTAACAATCTCCTGCCCACAAGCATAGGAGGGGATATTTTCCGTTCAGTAGATATTGCAAAAAAAGCAAAGGTTTCAGTCGGCAAGTCTGCAAGCATACTTATTATTGAAAGATTTTCGGGCGTGCTAACGGCCGCAGTTTATGCGGTTATTGCCCTGTTTCTTGGTTTTCGCACAGTGGGAACAACATCTTACACAATTCCGGTAATTATTTTCTTTGTAATATGCATTGCCCTTGGCTTTATAATTCTTAACCCTGCATTATTTAAACTTGACAGGCTTATACAAAAAGTTAAGTTTCTTGCTAAAATAAGGCACAAGCTTACTGAAGTGTATGAAATATTCCAGAACTTCAAGACATATAAGCTTGCTATTTTTGAAGTAATGGTCTGCGGTTTTGCGCTTCAGCTTGCTGTAATTGCAAGCTACTGGCTTGTATCAAGGGCCCTGGGCATAGACCTTTCTTTTGCTTCATTTATATTTATTGTCCCCATTGTTTACACAATTGCAATGCTTCCAATATCAATAGGAGGAACAGGCGTAAGAGAAAACTCGCTTGTTTTTTTAATGGTTGCCCTTGGGGCGGCCGGAGACAGGTCGACAGTAACGTCCCTTATAACATTTTTAATTATTCTATCTCTTGGCCTGCTGGGGGCCTTGGTATATGTTATAAGGCCTTTTATTTTGAAACAGCCATTGCCCGATCCTGCTGCCTCTGATGTTTCACAAATAATCGAAGAAAACAGCAATGAAGATAAATAAAGAAAAACTGCTTTTTATTTAACATGCTTTAAACTGCAGGTTTATAAGTTATTTAAAAATTAATGCTTCTTATAAAACTGTCGAGGAATTTCTCAAAAACTTCAAAGCCAAAATAAAAATCAGTAAGCCTTAAAAAAATAAGCACGGCAAATAAAAAGATAATTATAAAAAAAGCATAATATAAAACTTTAAGAAGCGCAG
This sequence comes from Actinomycetota bacterium, assembly GCA_015711775.1. Classification (GTDB taxonomy): domain Bacteria; phylum Actinomycetota; class Humimicrobiia; order Humimicrobiales; family Humimicrobiaceae; genus VGAZ01. The sequence continues at coordinate 1,489 of JACVJB010000035.1, forward strand.
CTTTCCACATTTAAAAACATCCCTCCGCCTGAAGTATTTCTTTAAAACAGGCTGTAAAAATATTTGCATATTATAAATATTTTTATTTTAATATAACTTTTAAAATTATAATATACTTTTAAGGGTAATCAATAATTTTAAAAATATTGAAAGAGATGTTATAAAAGAAAGGATAAAAATGGAGCAGGACAGCGGCAAAAAATATGAACTTATACAAAATACCCTTGACAAGGGTAAAAAATCCAGACTTTCTGCTTACTCGGATTTGATTGTGGGCAAGAAGGGTTTTTTGGCATTTTTAAAATATGAAATTATCACGGCATTGTTTGCAAACTGTCCAGGAGCTGCCGGGATTTTTCTAAGGGGCATATTTTACCGCCTGATATTTAAAAAAATGGGCAAGGGCGTAATGATTGCAAAACAGGTCACTCTGAGGCATCCATATAAGATATCGCTTGGAAACAATGTCATAATTGACGAAAACGTGATGCTCGACGCCAAAGGCATTGACAATAAAGGAATTGAAATCGGCGACGGGGCATTTCTTGGGCGCAATACAATAATTTCCTGCAAGAATGGAAATGTCGTTCTTCACCCGAAAGTAAACCTTGGCTTTAATTCATACATAGTGTCTTTAAATAATGTTGAAGTCGGAGAAAATACTCTGTTTGCAGCATATACCTATGTTGTGGGCGGAGGTCACATGTCTGATGAAATCTATGTGCCGTTAAGAGACCAGGATACCCATGGGCTCGGCATTAAGATTGGAAGGGACAGCTGGCTCGGAGCTAAAAGCATTATAATGGACGGTTGCAGCGTAGGCGATTACTGCATAATAGGAGCCGGCGCAATTGTTACAAAAAACATACCTGATTACTCAATTGCCGTAGGCACTCCTGCAAGAGTTGTAAAGGACAGAAGAACGCAGAAAACCGGTGACAGCGTCAGCAGCGCAGAGGATAAATAAAACTTATCTTCTTTCCCCGTCTGCATCAAGATAATTTCTCATAGTGTTAAATACAAGGCCCGCAACAAGATTTGCGCCCTCTGAATTAAGGTGCAGCCCGTCTGATAAATACTTGCCGGGATTAGCTGCCATCGGGGTATAAATATCAACAAAAGGCACGCCCTGCTGTGCGCATAATGCCTTAAGCGCGCTGTTATAGGCGCCATAATCACTCTTGCTTGCCCAGATGCCAGTGTTTATATATCCGATGGAATGCACAATAACCGTTGCTCCTATTCCCTTGCCTTTATTTATCAACCCAGTCATGCCATTTATAAATGAGTTAACGCTTGTGCCCACGTCATTTGAGCCAAATCCAAATACAATTATCTGGGGGCCGTGGGGCGCGACAGTTGCATCAAATTTGTGATACCCCTGATGCGACATCATTCCGGGAACTCCAACCCCAACAGTATTATATTCCGCTCTCGGATAAGTTGCTTCAAGCATGCCGTCAAGTCTTGCCGGCCAGTTTGAATATGCAATAAGAGAGTCGCCCATGCAGACTACTGTATGATTTATATAGCGCCTTACCCCTACTGTCTTTTCACCAAGCTCGACATACTGCTCATCTCCCTCTATTTTAAAGGCTGATTTTATTGCGCCCCCGCCGGTAAGTGCCGGGTTTATTGCAACTGAGAATTGAAAAACCTTTTCCTGCCCCATATCAAGATTTTCAATAGTCCATACGACTGCGTTTTCTGCGCTTATATATTCAAAACCTTCATGCGGACCCGCGGAATCAAAAAGCAGTGAAGTGTTTGCAGGAACTGGACAGATAAGCTTGAAGTTCTTTCCTTCCCTGAGCCCGGTATTTTTAACAGTAATACTGTATTTCAATACATCCCCTGCCCATACGCTTCCTCCAGTTATATCCGCAACAGTATATGATGATTCCGAGAAATTGGGATAACCGTAAACTTCTCCCTCAAACACCTTTTCCTTTACAGTATTACCGTTATAAACCAGAGAGGAAGTGCCCTTAAATTTTTCGAGATGGGAAAAACCTGTTCCAATCCCTGCCCTGAATTTAACTGTTCTTGACTGCCCTACAGGCATTTCTTTTATATTCCATGTTAAAGTGTTAGATGCCTTGTCAAATTCTGCAGGAAACGTTATTGAGCTTTCAAAGACCTCAAATTTTTCAGGAAGCCTGTTTATTACAATTATGTCCCTCGCGTCCATATTGCCGGTGTTTCCCACAGTGAGGCTGAACTGTACAACATCCGTTATGTTTAAAGGCTCTCCGCTTAAGTCAGCCATTAAAAATTCTGATTCGCTGAAGTCCGGGCTGCTTTTTACTGTATTTTCAATAACATCGTTTATTGTAAAACTTAGTCTTTCATCTCTTAAAGCATAATTGAATATTACTTCTGAAGTTGTTATCACGGTTCCATTATCAATGGGGCTGTCAATTTTAATGGTATAACTTACTGATTCAGCAGTATCTTTAGGTATTTGGCCGATATTAAAAACAATTTCTTTTGTATCCTCATCAAACTTTGCTTTCGGCTCTGATGATACAAGCTCACAGTTGCCTGGCACAATTGTTGAGATAGCCATATCTGTAACCGTAGTATTGCCGGTATTTTTAAGATTGATTGTATAAGTTATTTCTTCACCGGGTATAACTTCCCCGGTTTTATCAGATACTATACTCTGGTATTGGGGCTCGTCAAAATTGGGTTTTAAATAATATATGAAATAAAAGTACCATCCCAGCACAGCTCCCGCAGCCAAAACTAAAAGCACAGCAGGAATTGTTATCCATAGCACTTTTTTCCTGGCAGATTTCGGTTTTTGCTTTTGCTCTCTTTTCATTTTTTTCTCCATTTTAGCAGTTTTTACGACGGACCCCGCTTCCGCCTTTTCTGCCTGTTTTTTTGACTTTGCCGGTTTTTTATCCCATAAATTTTTAAAATTTTCCATAAAAAAATAAATAAAAAAAATTTATAAATCTTTTTAAGATTTAAACCGCAAATTAAAATTAAACACTTTATTATATAACATAAGCAATGGTTTAAAAATAATAAATTTATAACAATTTGAAAGCTGTGAAGTGTTTATGTTTGTAAACTTTGAAGGTGAAGGCATCACTTTATGAATACATCTTTCTTATCTGCCGGCGGAATTGCTTTTCTTTAAAATGCTCCTCTCCTCAAGATACTGCGTAAGAGCCTCTTTCCAGTTGCGCATATCTTCAAGGCCTGCCTGGCGCAGATTTTTATTATCAAGAACTGAATAAGAGGGTCTTTTTGCTGCTGAGCCAAAACTCCTGCTGTCAGTGGGCATCAGTTTGGTATTTATGCCTGCAATTTTAAATATCTGCCCTGTAAATTCATGCCAGGTGCAGCTTCCCGTATTTGTCATATGATAAAGGCCGTATTTTCCTGTTTGTATCAGCTCATAAAGCTTTTGCGCAACATCTTTTGAGCTTGTAGGCGTAAGCGTCTGATCATTAACAACTTTTATTTCCTTCTGACGTTCTGCAAGCTCAAGCATAAGCTCAACAAAATTGTAGCCCTTATCCATGCTGCCGGCATGTCCGTAAAGGCCTGAAACTCTTATAATATAATATCTGGAAAGCATATAGCTTAACATGTATTCTCCGGCAAGTTTTGAAATTCCATAAGCGCTTATTGGCGCAGGGCAGTCATCCTCTGTGTAAGGAGTATTCCGCAAATAAGCGCCAAAAACATAATCCGTGCTGAAATGCATCATTGCTGCATCTATTTCCCGGCATGCTTCTGCGACATTTTTAACTCCTGCAGCATTGACTTCAAAGGCTTTTATAGGCTCTGACTCACATCTGTCAACAAGGTTAAATGCCGCAGTATTTATTACAAGATCAGGTTTTAATCCGGTAAGAACGCTGACGCATAACGGGCCATTGCAAACATTAATATCATCTATTGTAAGTCCGGTTATATCGGCGCCCATGCTTTTAAAATAACTGTAAATATCCGTGCCAAGCTGTCCGTCTGAACCTATAAGCGCAATTTTCAAATTTTCCTAACCCGTCCTTCTTAATGCAATAAATAAAATAATTTCAATAATTATGAGAACGCCGTAACATAATATAAGGTAACGGTTGTATTTTTTATTTTTCCTTATTGCAGTAATCCTGATAATCTCAATTATTATAACACCTGCTATAAAAACATAAAAAAGAGTAAAACTGATGTCGCCGGCAAACTTTGATATAAATCCTGATACAGGATGTTTTTTATAAAATGGAATGCTTTTTAAACTTTCAAAATAACCGGGCGTTATCCTGAAAACTTCCCCGTCCGGATTATTTAAAAACTGTCCGACATTTACTCTTGAGATATCATAGCCTCCGTTGGTTTTAAGGTCGAATTCAATATAACTGTAATTATTGGCAGAAATGATTATCTTATCAGAGTAATCCCTGGCAGAAAGGCCGGCATCGAAGTTAATCTCATCTTTTTCGCTGTTTATCCCGAACCTGTCGCTTTCCTCAAAATCTTCAGTAAGATAAGTTACAAATTCTCCATCCGTTGAAATTTTTCCCTTGAAAGCCGTATCTTTTTTATCTGCGCTCCATGCAATATGAATATTGGATGACGAGTCCTTCCATATAAAATATCCGTAACTTGCGCCAGGGATATAAAAGGAGCCAGTGCAGCTGCAAAGACAGGCAAGCAGCATAAAAACCAGCCCGGCAAAAATTGCCGGAGCCAGAATTCTTTTAAAATTTTTATTTATTTTCCACATACTATTAAAAAAACCTGCAGCTATAAAACGCTGCTTTTATCGATTATTGCCAGTAAAGGGTCCCTGCGCTCCATTTTTATCCAGTTCGCTTATTTGTCTGCTGTCTTTATATATTAGATAAATCATCCACAGCGACACTGCCGTAAAAGCGCTCCTGAAAATATTGACAAACTTTGCAGAATCATAAAACCTTTCAATTAATGGTATGGGACCGACCGTGTACAGCGCAAACCTTATATCAACCGGCGCAATTAAAAACTTGGTTACAAGATCCCCCCAGTAAATAAGCATTACCATAAGAAAAGCCATCTGCGCCCAGTGATAATAATAAAGGGCATCCTTTCTTGCAAAGACCAAAACCAGAAAAGGTATTGACCATAACAGGTACTGCGGATGGAAATAGCTTGTTGCAACGTACATAATGTATGCCATGCCACAGTAATTCAAAAACAGCATAAAGGATTTCTGTCTGTTGTGGATAAAAGAAAACAGGAGCAGAGCATATGCAACAATAAATATATATATTCTGTCATGGATAATAAGGTCAAGCTTTGCAGACAGTATATAATCAAAATGCTGTGTATTTAACAGTGTAAATATGAGGCTTTTTCCAAAATACAAATATGAAAAACCCTCAACTGCAATAAGTCCGGCTATACCGAGTGAAAAAAGAATTATATAATCGCGCCTCTTTTTTGAAAGAAAATTTCTTGCCGCTGTACGAAATGGGGCGATTGAAATTCATCGAGATGCGTCAAAATGTGGAGTTCTGCCCAAAATTTCGGGTCCTTTTTGCCAACGGGCACACCCAAGCCATGATGATGCCTAAAATTGAAACCCCTGCCGGCACACTTCTTTTTTGTGCAGATTTATTGCCCGCTCGATGGCATGTGGGCATGCCCT
>JACVJB010000036.1 GCA_015711775.1 Actinomycetota bacterium
ATAGTTCCTTGGCTGCAGACAGAGCAACACTAACCATGTATGAAAGGGCAACTATTGTTATGTCTTTTCCCTGCCTTGCTATATTTGCCTTTCCAAACTCTATCTTATAGGGATTTTCTGGCACATGGCCCTTTGTTTTATATAGCTTTTTATGCTCAAAAAACAGCACGGGATCTCCGGCGCTTATTGCTGTTGTCAGCAGGCCCTTTGCATCATAGGCGTTTGAGGGGTTTGCAATTTTAAGCCCCGGTATTGTCATAAACAAAGACTCAAGGCACTGGCTGTGATGAGGGCCTGTTCCTGAGCCCTCGCCTCCGGGAAGGCGCACTACAAGGTTTAAGCTGTACTGGTTATTTGACATAAAGCGCACCTTTGCTGCCTGGTTTAATATACCGTCAAAGCACACTGATATAAAGTCTGCAAACATGACTTCCATTATTGGTTTAAATCCTAAAAGGCTTGTCCCTATTGCTGCGCCCATTATAGTGTTTTCTGCAATGGGAGTGTCTATTATCCTTTTGGGGCCAAACTCATCATAGAGGCCCTTTGAGACGCCAAATACACCTGCATAACCCTGTCCTATTTCCTCGCCTATCATAATGACTTTGTCGTCCTGCTTCATTGCCTGGGCTATGGCCTCACGAAGCGCCTCTGAATATGTTATCTCTCTCATATGTTCCTTTCCTGGTTTTAATTACTGCTGCATAGCATCGCTGTATACAGGATATTCTGAGCTTAGCGCAAATTCTGCAGCATCCTGTATTATTTTGTCCACTTTTTTCTTAACCTCATCTATTTTATCTTGTGGGGTGCCGTTTTGTATCAGGGTATCCTCTATTTTTTTAATGGGATCTTTTTGTTTCCAGGCCTCTATTTCCTCTTTTGTTCTGTATGGGTGCTTATCAAATGCTGAATGGCCTATTGTTCTGTATGTTTTTAGCTCAAGGACTGCTGCCATCCTTTTTGTCCTTACATAATCAATTAGCTCTTTTGACTTATAGTAAACCGCTGCAACGTCATTTCCGTCGCAAACATCTGACTTGATGTTAAAAAATTCTGCTTTTTTATGTATTTCTATATTGCATGTTTTGCAGTAGGCTGTACCCATGCCGTACTGGTTATTTACGCATACAAAAAATACGGGAACTTTCCACAAATCCGCCATGTTTAAGCTCTCATAGAAATTGCCCTGGTTTGAAGCCCCGTCTCCAAAAAAGCTAATTAGTATCCTGTTTTTATCCTCAAGAAGATTTAGGGCAAGGCCAACTCCTACTGATATTGGAAAGGAGGCCCCGATTATTCCCTGGGCGCCAAGATTATTAACAGAGGCGTCTGTTACATGCATTGAGCCTACGCGGCCGCCGCATATTCCTGTGGCTTTTCCTATCATTTCTGCCATCATGGCAGATACGTCTGTTCCCTTAAGAAGCTCCTGGCCATGTCCTCTGTGGGTGGCTATTAAGTAGTCCTCTTTTTTTATGTTCAGCAGTGTTCCAACTGCAGTTGCTTCCTCCCCCACTTCAAGATGGGTTGAGCCAAATACAAGGCCACGCTCTGCAAATTCGTATACCTTGTTTTCAAAGCGCCTTATTAAATACATCTTTTCAAGAAATGTCAGGTAGAGGTTTTGATCGAATTTCATAAATTATACTCCGTCAAAATTTAGTGTTTTATATATTAGTCAATATCAATATTTATTGGATATTTTCCATAATTTTTATTTAATAATTTTTATAAACTTGAAAATCCTTTAATTCTAATTTGCATCATAAACTGCAAGTATACTCTCAATGGGCGTCTCGGGAAGGATCATATGGGAAGGCGCTATAATTACTCCTCCACCTGTGCCCCAAAAATCCTTTATTTTTTTATTAATATATTATGTGAAAACCAGGTCTTTGCTGAATGAATCTGCAAAATAAACTTCCTCAAGCCTCTGCAAAACCCATTTTCTTGCTGATTTTATTATTTCAAAATTATCTTTATTTTTTTCTGCCCACATTTCAAGCAAAAACGGTCCGTTAAATCCGTTTTTTTTCAATATATTAAATACAGAGATAAAATCAACAATGCCATCCCCGTATTTAATATTGCGGACCGCTCCCTCTTTTGTATCCTTGACGTGTATGGCCGCTATATATGGAGCCCAGGACTGAAGCTGCATTTTATAATCCTGCCCCATTGCTGCCAGGTTCCCAAAGTCAGGGTAAAGAGCAAGCCATGGAGATTTTATTTGCCTAACATAAAACATAAGCTTGTCAAGAGAGTCTCCAAATTTGCAGTCGACATTTTCAATTGCAAGCATTACTCCAAGAGAAGATGCCAGACTAACGCACTTTTTTAAATTCTTGCCGAAAGCATCTTTTGACTGATCGGTGCTTTTTTCATCAGCAGTTACATCATATCCTGCAATCTGCACTACTCTTATACCTGTAACTGATGCAAAATATATTGCACTTATAATCATTTCAACACCCTTTTTTTGTACATCAGGAAAAGCACTACCGATAGGAAATCGTCTATTGCCGCTCAGGCACATTGTAAGAAAAGGAATTCCTGTTTTTTCAGATATTTCTCTTAATTTAAGCTTTTCGGCAACACTCCACTTAAGCCTGTTTATTCTTTCGTCTGTTTCATCTATGGAAAGCTCCATGAAATCATATCCCGCATCTTTTGCACATATGAGCCGCTCTTCCCAGCTCAAGTAAGCAGGAAGAGCTTTTTCATATAGTCCTATTGAAAGATTATTATTATCATCTGGTATCATTATTTTTATTATTTCTGTTTAAATTAATATAATCTACTTATATTTATTGCAGCTTGCTGGCTGCAGATTTATCTTTTTGAGCAAATCAGCTTTGTCCATAAATTCCCGGTTTGAATTTCCCGACTGCCTCCTCGACCTGCTCTTCAGTTAAAATTGCAGGGTTTCCGAGTACTTTAGCCATAATATATGTCTTTGCAGCATCTTCAAGATAGACGGCTGAATATAGCGCTTCTTTTAAGTTTGAGCCCACTGTTATTACACCGTGGTTTTTAAGTATTACAGCTCGTTTATTGTTTAAATAATCAACAGCCATAACTCCCATTTCAAGACTTGCCGCTGAACTGAATGGCGCAACATTAATAGGGCCAAGACATGCATTTGGAAGTGTTGTAACTGCAGCGGGAAGCCTGTCTTGGACAAGACCCACAGCAGAAGCATAAACCTGGTGCGTATGTATTACTGCATTAACTTCAGGCAGTTTTTTCAGTATATACAGTATTGCCTCTATATCTACAGAGGCTCTCCTTGTTCCTTCAACTGTGTTGCCTTCAATATCAAGAACCACAATATCTGAAGGCTGCATTGTTTCATAAAGCATCCCTGAGGGGGTTGCAAGTACATGTCCCTGCTGTGTCCTGAGGCTTACATTGCCTCCGGAAAGAGCAATAAGCCTGTATTCCTTTAAAGCAAGCGCTGTATGTATTATTTGTTCTTTTTCTTTTTCGTACATTTAATCCTGTATCCTTTCAAAAATATTTCAATTATATTAGCTTTTAGTACTTACCGAATTTCTTTACTGTATCAACCATGGCAAGATAATTTTCCGGCTTAACTGCTGAATGAATGCTGTTGCTGGAGGAAAGTATATAGCCTCCACCCTCCATAGCATCTTCAAGGCATCTTTTTGTTTCAGCAATTGTTTCGGCTTCATTCTTAAAGGAAAGGGTTGTTGAGCAGTCAACATTGCCTTTAAGGCATAGCCTCTTTCCATAATCTTCTTTCATTTGCTTAAGATTCATACCTGCAATAGGGTCTATTGGATCAAGGCAATCAATACCGCTGTCAATTATCATATCGAGTATCGGCATTATATTTCCGTCGGTGTGCTTAATGACATAAAGCCCCAGTTCCTTATAACCTGTAATCACTCTTTTAAGTTCAGGGTAAAAAAGCTCTTTAAATATTGCAGGTGATATAATGGGGCCGGAATTATAGGCATAATCATCGCCTGTATAAACTATTTTAATTCCTCTTTTTACTGCTTCTTTTGCAAGCTCAAGATTTGCGTCAACACTCATTTTTATAAGCGCCTTAACAACTTCAGGCTCTTCAAATAGCTTGATAAGAAATGCTTCAAAAGGCATCATGCGGCTTGGGATTGAAAAAACATCATTTAAATGCAGAATTAAAGCCTTTTTGCCACCATGTTCTTCAATGGCTCTTTCCACAGAATCAAATCTCCCAGGTTTACGTGGATCAGGTGGAGTATATTTTTGTATGTCTTCAAGTGTTCTTATTGGGCCATCTACCGGAAATGTGTGAGCCTCTCCCGTGTCTTTTTTAATCATGCCCCATTCATCCTGAATAAGCCCTCCGTCAATGAATTTCTTATCATAATTGCAATCAATGCATATTGCATCGTTGTCCACTTCATAACAGAATTTTTCATAACTTGCGCCAGGGGAAATTGCATCAATGACTTTCCTGTCAATATACCACTCAAAATGAGGCACCCTGTCAGCCTGCTTTAACTGCAGCGCTCTTAATAATCTTTCCTGTCCTGATAGCTCTTTTGTCGCCATAACCTTTAAATTTCTCCTTATACTTATTTTTATTTCCTGAATTTTTCATAAATACTGTTATTAATATTTTTCAGTTCCTGGTAAAGACTTTTATAAATAGCATAATAGTCATCGTATGCATCCTTATTGTCCGCGTTTGGCTCATATAAAGCGCTTACGCTGTATGTTTTAAGATGCGCTTCCTGTTCGTCTTTATAGATTTTAGCGCCGATCCCTGCAAGAATTGCTGCCCCAAGGGGCGTTGCTTCCTGAACTCCCGGAACTTCAATTACTTTTCCAGTAATATCGGCTTTATTCTGAGTCCATACTTCATTCCGGGCCGCGCCCCCGGTTGCAACAATTTTGCCGGCCGGCATGCCTGATGCAGACTCAAAAGCTTCAAGCATATCTCTGAACTGATAATTTAATGCCTCTATAACTGAGCGGATTATGCAGTTCTTATCAGTTGTGCCGGTTAGTCCTATAAAGGCGCCTGTCGCCCTGTTATCAATATGCGGAGATCCTGCGCCGGAAAAATACGGCGCAAAAAACAGGCCGTTTGAGCCGGCAGGCGCTGCTGCTGCCTTTTTCCTGATTATTTCCCAGTCTGAAGTATTATTTTTGGCTGCCTCTGCTTTTTCTTCAAAACATAAAGTATTTCTGAGCCAGTCATACATAAGGCCTGAAACGGAATAAGCAACAATATTATACATGTCTTTTGCAACATGGCTTTCAACATTGATGCCGTTTTTAAATACAGCCTCCTCAAGCTTAGGCAGTATTGAAGATTGCAGTATCATTTCCCAGGTACCGTTTATACTCATGACTGTCTGGGGCACAAACGCCCCTACTGCAAGCGCAGCACAATGGTAATCATGGCCTCCAAGCACCACTTTTACAGTTTGCGGCAGCCCGGTCTCCATACTTGCATGAGCTGTAATGTTTCCAAGAACCGTACCGGATGGGATTGGCTCCGGAAGAAGTGAAATATCTATTTCGGCTCTGCCAAGAAGCTCATCTGACCACTTCCTGTTTTTCTGGTCAAAAAGAGACGTGCACGAAGCCATAGAGTAATCTGTTGCAACTGCTCCGCATAACATAAAGTTTATATAATCTTCTATGAGTAGCCACTTATATGTATTTTTTAATATATCAGGGTAGTTGTCCCTCATCCATAAAATACGATAAACGGTATCTATTGGCATAACCTGTTTTCCGCTTATCATAAATATATTGCGTGATCCAACTTCACTGCTCCACCTGTTGCACTGTTCCTCTGTGCGCGGACAGTGCCACGAAATAAACGGATAGAGCCATTTGCCGTTTTTATCTATTGGCACGCCATCCATACCAAAACCTGTCACCGCCAATGCTTTTATATCATGTTTTGCATCAACTTTTTTAACTGCGTCTGAAACAGCACCCTTGACAGCCTCCCAGATATTATCCGGTTCCCATACTGCCCAGTTAGGATGATTGTTATCGGGATGAAACAGCTCAGTCGGCCTTGAACCTCCCGAGGCAAGGCTGCCGTCTTCATTATAAATATTTGCCTTAATGCTTGTTGAACCAAGATCAATTCCTAAAAGTAAAGCCATCTATTGTCTCCTTTATATTGCTCTTCTTCTGCTCTGCCTTATATGGTCAAGAGTTACTGCCATTAAAAGAATGAGCCCTCTTATGAAATCCTGCCAGTATAGATTCATACCTTTGTAATTTATTACCAAAACTTTTTAGCTGTTGGCTCCACTCAGGGGATACGTCCCGTATTCTTTTGCTGTTTCGTACATTGCAAAAAAATTCTCTACAGCTACATCTGACTGAAAATGATTTGCAGGGCCCAATATATAACCTCCACCCCAGCCAAAGTCATGTATCCTTTTCTTAGTTTCAGTTATTGTATCTTCAACACTTCCGCAAAGTGAACGCTGAATATCTATGCCTCCATGAAAAACAATATCTTTTCCGAATTCTTTTTTAAGTTTATCGGACTCCATATCCCTGGCAAGCGGCTGCAGCCCGCTAATTATATCTATCCCCATATCGATAAAATCAGGCATGAATTCTTTAATTGAACCGCAGGAATGAAGGTATATTTTCGCATTGGGAGCAGCTTTTTTTACTTCGGTTATAACTCTTTTCATGGGTTCTTTTAAAAATTTTGCAAAAAGCTCTTTTGATATAAGAGGCCTGTCCTGCATGCCAAAATCACTTTCAAACTCAATCCATGTAAGATATTCTGATACAGGGCTTATAAAAAAGAGGTAAAAGTCTGTGAAAATATCTGCAAGTTTATCAAGCAAGCATACCGCAAGTTCAGGATTTAAGTAAAGGTCTGTAAAGAAATTTTCAGTGCCCCTTAAGTACTCGTAATATTCCTTTAAAAACCCGGATATGGGGCCAGTAGTTGTTATTGCGTATTCGGTATTTTTATGCCAGTTGCCTGCCTGCTCCCTCAGTCCTTTTATCCTGCCAAAGTCGGCTATATTGGGCCCTTTATATTTTTTTATGTCAGAAACATCTGCATCAGCAAGTGGATGGTATGAGATAAAGCTATATGAGCCTTTCATGACATGCCCTATTCC
>JACVJB010000037.1 GCA_015711775.1 Actinomycetota bacterium
ATTTTATGCTTTATATCAAGATATTCAGTAAATTTTAAAGGAAAAATTTCCTTAACGATCACTATTCTTGAAAGATCCGGATTCATTCTTAAACTAATTGCTGAAGAACATGTTGCTACTACTAAAATATTACTATGGCTTTTTGTCCTGGAAAATATTGCGGGCAGGCAAGAGGTTTTTTTCCTTATCTTAGATATAGCCTTCTATCAGGCTGCGTAGCCTTTGCTGTCAATTAAAATAAAAATCTTTTATTTCCGGTTCTTCCATATTTCAGACTGTATGGTAGTGCAAATTAAAATATTAAACAGGTTGTTTTGTAATACATATGTTTGCCAATACTATTTCGTGTACATCGGGTAAATAATAAATGTATTTTCAACTGCAAAATGCACTTTCCAATAATGGGGAAATACACTACGGACATTTTTTATGTCAAATCTGAAACTGGCTTAGTAATCGGCATAATGCTCCTTTCATGATATTATAAATGTGCCCTTATTAGTCGAAAAATTCAGCAGCAAGTACTGGCGGAAGAAAAAAGCCGGCTTTGGTTTGTAAAGTTAAAAAAACCCATTATAATTTAAAAATATTTTGAAACGGAATCCGGAAAGAAAGGAAATGTAAAGAGTTTGACAACAGATCATAAAATATTATATGACACAGAACATATATCCTGCGATTATGCTGCAAGGGATTACCTCGATATGGCAGAAAAAACTTTTATTGAGGAGTTTAGCAAAAAACTTACGGAAATGGATATGCTTGACATGGGTGTTGGAGGCGGAAGAACCACTAAGTATTTTGCGCCCCTGGTTAAAAACTACACAGGAGCAGATTATGCGCCTTATATGATTGCTGCATGCAAAAAAAAATACGGAGACAGCTATAAATTTATAGAATGCGACGTCAGGGACATGAATTCAGTTTCAGATAACAGTTTTGACTTCATTCTTTTCAGTTATAATGGAATAGACAGTTTCGGACATGATGACAGGCTTCATGCTTTGGCAGAAATCAGGAGAGCGCTGAAGCCCGGAGGCATTTTTTTCTTTTCATCGCATAATTTAAACTGGAGCGGCCTTTATGGCATATTCAGTTTCCGGGCAAAAGAAGGCAGTTGTTTTTCTCTGAAAAAACCTGGCAGGCTGTTTAACTTATTGAGGCTGAGATATTTAAATAAAAGTGTCAGCATGAAAAGACATATTAAAAAATTAAGAAAAAAAAAGGCTGGCCATATTTATGATAATTCTTTAAACGGCAAAGCCGGAATTTATTATATAACTGCCGAAGAGCAGGTAAAACAGCTGCATGACGCAGGATTTAATATTACCGCTACCTACAGCCGATCCGGTATTAAAACAGATGATGAAGAAATTCTGGACAGTGGTTGTTGGATTTATTATCTTTGCAACTGAAAAAATAATATGTATGGTATATCGGGGGAGGTTTATTGAATAATTTAAAAAAATATGTAACAAAGGATAACGGCACAAAAGAAGCTTTTGATGAAGAAAAAATAAGAAAATCTATGCAGAATGCCGGCGCAGACAGCCAGACTGCCGATTATGCAATTGATTCAATTAAAAAGAATTTTAAAAACTATATGAGTTCCGGGGAGATTTACAGGCATGCCGTTAAACAGCTTGAAAAGAAAAACCCGGCGGTGGCGCTTAAATACACTTTAAAAAAAGCAATCATGGACCTTGGCCCCAGCGGGTATGTATTCGAAAAATATATAGCAAAAATGCTTGAAAATTATGGTTACGAAACAAAAACAGGCCAGTTTGTAAGGGGCCTGTGTGTTGAGCATGAAGTGGATGTGGTTGCTAAAAAAGACATGCAGCATTATATGTTTGAGTGCAAATACCATAATGATACTGACTACAGCAGTGACATAAAAACAGTACTTTATGTCCACAGCAGGTTTGAAGATATTAAAAAAGGATGTGATGCAGATTTAAATGATTATAACTTGAAAGAAGGATGGCTTGCCACAAATACAAAAGTGACAGATGAGGCAGCAAAATATGCAAAGTGTGTGGGCCTTGGAGTAATTGCATGGCATTACCCGGAGGATAAAAATCTTGAATATTATATAGAAAATAAAAAGCTTTATCCTATTTCAATACTTCACGGATTAAATAAAAAACAGAAAGAAATACTTTTTGAAAACCATATAATAACAATACAGGATTTGCTAAAGCTAACTCCCGGCGGTATGGCAGCAAGAATACAGACCAGCACAGTAAATGCGCAAAAGCTAATTCTGCAGGCTGAAATGCTGGCTGATATTATTAAATAATTATTTTTACTGTTTTATTTTTACTGTGGCGCTTACAAGAGAGAATAAAGCTTAATATTCCACAACTCTGGGTAGCGCCTTTGCCTGCTTTATCCAGTCCTTAACCATTGAAAGAGCGGGAGGTCTTCTTACAAGTTTTTTCTGCTTATTAACCTCAGTAATTTTTTCCATCAGGTTTTCTGCAACCCTATTTGCAAGTTCAACTACAGTATCCACTCCGGCATTTTCCAGCAGGTCTGAGTATTCCTCGCCGATTCCTTTTATTCTCATAAGGTCAGCGCGGTTGACCCACTCCAGAATGTTTTTTGCAGAAATTCCGGTTTTTTTCTCCAGCTCTTTTCTGCCCTTTACCGTGGCGCCTGCTTTAAGCATTGATTGGGTTGTTTTTATCCCGGCATCCGATAGAGTTTTTGAGTAGGATTGCCCCACTCCTTCTATTCCAGCTATCCTTACCATCAATTTCCTCCTTAATAAAGATTACTAATCATTATTATTTATTGTATTATTATTTTTAAAAAATTATAACTGTTTTATAACTCAGTCTATTTTGAAGTTTCCCGTGTCAACCCAGCCGCTTTCAAGAATTGTCCACCAGTCTTCGGCAAGCCCCTTAATTACATATTCATACGGCAGCCAGCCGTAACCGCCATCGCCCCAGTTTTTACCCCATGAGTTTTTTATCAGGATAGCCCCTGTAGTTTTATAATTGTTTGCAGGATTTATTATGATTACATCGTCATCATAGCCTGCCGCCATGACTGCATGGCCTCCTTCAAATTTATCCTGCTCGGATGGAAATGGTATCATACCTCCGTTATTTTCAGACTCATAAATACTGCTGTATACGCTGAAACCGAAAATTGCAGGGATTTTTGCAGCAAGGCTTGTTTTAATCTGCTTAAGAACTTCACTGCCAGGGCTGTCTTTTGGCAAATCAAGCCTGAAATACTGCAGCGTTTTATAGCTCTGGGCAAAAGCATAACAGAAAGAATCAGGCTCTTCATCAAACTTTTCAATGTCATATTTCCAGTATTTTTCCGGAACAACTCCGAAAAGAACAAGAGCCATTATGGTGGTCCTTATATAAGCTCCGTAATCACCTTTTTTCTGCAGCAGATTTCTTGTTGTTTTATATAAAAAAAGCCTGCTTCCGTCTATGTAGTTTTTATTTGCTTTTTTTTCAAAGTACTCAACAAGCCCGATTGCCGCATTAGCCGTGCATGAATTCAGGCTGTCCTGATCTTCAACGGGGGAGCACCATTTTCTCAGATCAATGCTTGAAGGAATTTTAGCGCCCTTATCTTTTAATGAGACAACTGCTGCAGGCAATAATCCGCTTCTTTTTGCCATTGAAGCAACTGTCTCATTTACTCCGGCTTTTAAGCTTTTATCTGATAAAGCATTCTTTCTGACTGTATAATCCCGGAAATCCGGATAATCCGGAAGCCAGCCATAATAATATTTTGCAAGGCTTCTTCCCATGACAAACCTCCTTTTAAATACAATAAATAAATATTTAGAATTATCTCAAAAAAATTAATATTTATCGATTTTTGATTTTATGTTTTTTTAGCCTATAATTTTATAAATAAGAACTTATTATGTTTGACAGTTGCTATTGCAAATATTTAAAAAAAGTAAAGGATATCTTTAATTGAACAGGAAAATAAAAAAGGCCTTTTTGATGCGGATAATACTTCTTCCTGCAGTATTGATAATAATATCTTTTTTTACAACCGCCTCTTCCTGCAGTATTTTCGGCAGCTATCTGATTGAAAAAGAGCAGTATGACAACATTGAAAATTCATACAACAAAAACCTGGCAGAGCTTGAAAAAATAAAAGCTCAGCTTGAGCAGAGTTCGGCAGAATTAAAACAGCTCACAGGCAAGCTGGAAGAAAAAGATTCAGAAATAGCCGGCCTTGAGAAAGAAATAGGTCATTTAAATGAGACAATACTTCTGCTTGAGGAGGAGCTGAAGTCAAAAAACACAGAAAATCTTGAAGCTCGGATAGCTGAACTTTCAAGTGAGCCTGAAAAACTGCGCAAATTTCTAAACAGCGTTAACGATATGCTTAAATTTGTATATATCGGCTCATCTGCAGATGAAGGTTATGGTTATACTTTTACTGCTTTCAGTATAGAACATGGTGGCAAATACTATATTATAACTGCAGGTCACTGTGTAAGCGATAATTACGGAGCTGAGGGAACTTTCAGGTTTAAAAGCAATTTTTCAGATAAGTGGGTTTACCCTGAGCTGCTTGCATATGAGTCAGCATTCTGGAAGCTGAATGATTATGCTGTTTTTTACGGGGATAAAATTCCCGGGGGATTTAAAACCGGTGAAACCCAAACACAGGAGAATTATCTTTTGGGGAGCCTGGATAAAGAATTAAGCGTTCTGCGCAATTTAGGCGATTCTTCACAAAGAGGGGAAAGCGGCAGCCCTGTAATTAATGAGGAAATGCAGGTAATAGGCATATATGTAATATACGGCTATGTGTATACTCCCATAAAATATGCCCTTGAAGCAATAGACAAAGCAGCAATAAACTGACATTAATTTAAACGGCCTTAAGGTGACAATACTTTTAATGACACGGCGCCAGATTTTTATTGACAATTAAAAGTATTAATAATAATATAATAACAATCTAAAAAAACGTTTTTCTTATATTTTATAGTATTTTATTAATTTCCTTGTTTTTTATTTTAAAAAAACAAAAATAATTTTTACTGAAATTATTAAAGCTTATTATTTTATTAATCTATGAGCGGAATTTCAGAAAACAACACTCTTCTTTCAATGAACGGCATTACCAAGATATTTCCCGGTGTCGTAGCTTTAAAAGATGTTGACTTTGAAATAAAATATGGGGAAGTACACGCGCTTGTTGGTGAAAATGGCGCTGGCAAATCAACACTCATAAAAATCCTCAGTGGCCTTTACAGGCCGGATTCCGGTGAAATTCTGCTGGAAGGCAGTAAAGTCTTTTTTACAAACACTCATCAGGCTCAGCAGAATAATATTGCAGTTATTTACCAGGAGTTTAACCTGGTTCCGGATCTGTCAGTGGCTGAAAATATTTTTATAGGCAGGGAACCCAAAACCTTAGGAAAAATTTTTATCAACTGGAAAAAAATAAATACTGGAGCTACAAAGATACTGGAAAAACTTGATATAGCGCTTGACTGCAGAAGATTCGTCTCGGACCTTTCAATTGCAGAGCGCCAGATGGTTGAAATTGCAAAGGCGCTTTCACTTAATGCAAAGCTCATAATTATGGATGAACCGACAGCAACTCTTACTGAAAAAGAAGTTGTAAAGCTTTTTGAAATAATCTATGAGCTTAAAAAACAGGGCGTTTCCATTATTTATATTTCTCACCGGCTGGAGGAGGCTTTTAAGCTTTCAGAACGTATAACTGTACTGCGTGACGGAAAAAAAATAGGTACAAAGCTAACCTCGCAGACCAGCCAGGATGAAATAGTTTCAATGATGGTGGGAAAAGTTGTTAAAGACTATTTTGGAGGCAGTAAAGCTGAAAGCAAAGACAGGGATGTTATTTTGCAGATAAGCAACTACAGTATAGCAGAGCATGTTTATGATGTAAGCTTTAAACTTCATAAAGGTGAAATACTCGGATTTGCAGGTGTCCTTGGCTCAGGCATTCACAGTCTGCTGCGCTCAATTTACGGGGCAACCCCAAAGACAAAAGGGGAAGTGTTTTTTGAGGGCAGCCCTGTTGCAATCAACAGCACAAAAGATGCGATAAAACTTGGTATAGGTTTTGTCACTGAAGACAGAAAGGGGGAGGGGATACTGTATGATATGTCAGTTCTACAGAACCTGACAATTATCGTAATTAAATCGCTGACATTTTTAAAAGGGCTTTTTGTTAAAGCAAAAAAAGAAAAAGAAGTATTTGACAGCATGAGCAGTAATTTGGATATAAAGTTTGCAAATTTAAATCAGAGAATAATTTTTTTAAGCGGCGGCAATCAGCAAAAGGTTATAATAGGAAGGACCCTTTTATCCAATTGCAAGGTGCTGATACTTCTTGAACCCACAAGAGGCATAGATGTGGGCGCAAAGGCTGAGATCCACAGGATTATGCGGGAACTTGCCAACAAAGGTATCTCAATTATTCTTTCATCTTCTGAGCTTCCGGAGCTGGTAAATCTTACAGACAGGTGCATCGCGCTTTATAAAGGCAAAATTAATGCGGAATTTACACGGGAAAACATGGATGAGGAAAAACTTGTTGCTGCGCAGATAGGGCAGGTAATAAATGATTAAATTTTTAAAACTTTATGAAAAAATAGGAATATTCATACTTATTGTAATTGCAGGCGTGTTTCTTGCCATTGCAAGTCCCAACTTTTTAAAAACTGACACTATTTTAAACATTATTACCCAGGGCACATACGGGGCAATTGTGGGTTTTGGCATGGTGTTAGCAATAACAAGCGGAGGATTTGATCTTTCTGTTGATGCGGTAGTTGCTCTTACAAGCGTATTTCTTTCAATACTAATACCGGATATCGGAATTCCATCAGCTATTATAATATCTGTAATCATTAGCTGTTTTGTGGGGTTTTTAAACGGAGTCATTATAACGAAATTTGGAGTAAACCCGCTTATTACGACTCTTTCAATGGCAACTATTGTAAGGGGGGTAGCTCTTCTTATTGCAAACGGTAAACAGATACCGATAAGCGGAACCAGGTTTTCGGTAATTGGCACAGGCAAGCTGCTGGGCATTCCTGTTCCTATTTATATAATGATAGCGCTTTTTATTATATTCTATCTTCTTTTAAGCCAGAC
>JACVJB010000038.1 GCA_015711775.1 Actinomycetota bacterium
TTTTCTTTTGCAGCCATGTATGGTGTTTTGTAAAACAATTTCAATGGTTTGAAGTGAGTCGGAAGAGGGCAGCCACAGACAAAGATAAAAATTTATATGAACCCGGGGGAATATCTTACAGCAAATACAGAAACGATATTTTTGGAAATAAGGATTGTCTGGGGAGGCAGGATTCGAACCACAGCAAATAAATAAGTTTGCCCTCTGAAAATCATGAAGGCTCTGTATTTAAATCAATAAAATTCATTGTATAAGGCTCTCCTTAATCTATCTTACAAACTACATAGAGCATCTTTTACTTCATCAAAGGGCAATTTTATAAATATTTATTATATCGTCCTGATTAAGCTTAACGAAATTGCCAAGAAGCCCCCACTGCAGCTCTTTTTCAGCCATAGCTGCAAAATCAGCATCTTCTGCTATACCCAGCTCTTTAAGCCTTACTGGAAGCCCAAGATTTTTAAGGAAATCTTCAAATTTTTCAATTCCTTTAACAGCAACTTCTTCCTGCGTGCCGAAGCAGGGATCCACATTCCATACCCTTACGGCAAACTGGAAAAATCTCTTTACATGATGCCTGTAAACATATTTCATCCATGCCGGAAATATCACTGAAAGAGCTGCGCCATGCGTGGTTCCATAAAGTACGCTTAGTTCATGGGCAAGCTTATGTGATGCCCAGTCCTCAATCCTTCCTGTTCCCAGTATTCCATTATGCGCTATTGTGCTGGCCCACATAAGCTCTGACCTTGCATCATAGTCTTCCGGGTTTTTCATGACTATTGCTACATTATCAACTACTGACCTTATAGCGCACTCGCAGAGCCTGTCTGTCAGGTCAGCCTTGGGGGTAGGTGTAAAATATCTTTCAAGTATGTGTGCAATTGTATCTGCTGCTCCACATGCAGTCTGAAAGTGGTCTATGGTATATGTAATTTCAGGATTTAATATTGCAAACTTTGGCAATACAAGACTGTTGTGAAACCCCTTTTTTAGCTGTGTTTCCTCATTGCTTATAACAGTTACAACACTGGACTCGCTTCCGGCGGCAGGTACAGTCAGCACAACACCAATGTCAAGCGCACCTTTCGGCTTTGCCTTACCTGTAAAAAAATCCCAGACATCGCCATCATAAAGAGCGCCTATGGATATTGCCTTAGCTGAATCTATAACGCTTCCGCCTCCAACAGCTAAAATAAAATCTATGCTGTTTTTCCTGCAAATTTCAATCCCTTCTTTTACAAGGCTGAGAACCGGGTTGGGTTTAACCCCTGCCAATTCAATAAAATTAATATCCTCTTCCCTTAAGGATTTGATAATTTTGTCATAAAGGCCGATGTTTTTAATTGTCTGTCCTCCGTAATGAAGAAGAATTTTATCAGAATATTTCCTGGTTTCCTTACCAGTCAGAGTGTCGGTATCTTTTCCAAAAATTATCTCTACAGTGTTTTTAAACCTGAAATTTTCCATATTTGCCTCCTGGAAATATTTTTAAAGTTTAAATTTTATAAATTTGCAATTTTTTAAAAAATATTATTATGCAGCATAACAGCATGTTTTAAGTTTAAACAAATTATAAGTATTTTCAAATACTGTTTTAATTATTACTGAAATATTTTATACATCAGCAAGGCAAATGCGCCATTTTGTAGCATTTAAATGCTATAAATGTATAATATAAAGCATTATGGATGTCATATGTTTAGGTGAAATAATAATTGATTTTTTTGCAGTAAAGCCCGGTGTACGACTTCAGGATGTTGATGAATTTAAAAGAATTGCCGGCGGAGCAACTGCAAATGTTGCTGTTGGCTGCAGTCGCCTTGGCAAAAAAGCAGCATTTATAGGCAGGGTGGGAAATGATGATTTTGGTTTTCACCTCAGGGATATACTGCTTGAAAATAATGTTAATATCGATTTGCTGCAGTTTGATATTGCGGCAAAAACAGGCCTTGCATTTATTGCTCTCCCAACTCCGACAACGAGGGATTTTTTATTCTATATGAATTCGAGCGCATCCATGCGTATCGACTGGCAGCAGTTTGACGATGCTTTTATAAAAAATACAGGTATTTTTCATTTCGGTTCAATCACTCTTATAAATGAACCAGCAAGGACGTCAACCTTAAAAGCTGTAGAAATTGCAAAAGATGGCGGGGCAATTGTCTCATATGATCCGAATTTAAGAATTAATTTATGGAAAGATGAAGAAACTGCCAAAAAACAGATAGCGGAGGCAATACCGCTTGCCGATTTAATAAAGGTTAACGATGATGAGCTTTTCTTCATTACAGGTGAAAAAAATGTTGCAAAAGGCGCACAAAAACTTCTTGGCATGGGGCCAAAGCTTTGTCTTATAACAATGGGTTCAAAAGGCTCTTTTTATGCAACATCTTCATTTGATGGCAAGGTGCCGATTTTTAATGTGGAAACAGTTGACACAACTGGATGCGGGGACAGCTTCGTGTCGGCTTTTCTTTCTTTTATGTCAGGAAAAGACCTGGATTTTTTAATTACAAATGAAATTGAAATAAAAAGAATAGCTGTTGCAGCTGCAGCGGCTTCTTCAATTACTTCAACCAAAAAAGGGGTTATTCCATCTTTACCGTATTTAAATGAAGTGCAGAGTTTTCTAAAAAGCGTATAACTTATATAAGATCGCATGCCTCCGGCGGCATCCACTTTGCATCTTTGCCTTCCCATTTTATATTGCAGCCTATAGGATTTGTAACAGGTGTTGATATAGTTCTGCCGGAAATATACTGTTCCAGGGCATTCCACAAATCATTAACTTTCATCTGGTTTATTTCCTTAGGGTTATCCACTCCACGTCCCGTATAAATAAGTTTTCTGTTTTCATCAAAAACAAAAAAATGAGGCGTTCGCAGGGCGCCATATGCAAGCGCAGTCCTTTGACTGTAGTCATAAAGATATACCCAGGGAAATTTTTCTTTCTGAATCCTTTCAACCATGCGCTCAAATGAGTCTTCAGCATAAGTATTTTTACTGTTTGAATTTATTGCGACAAATTTTACTCCGTATTTTTCAAAATGCAGGGCTGTTTTTCTTGTCATTTCATCTGAACCGGTAACATAGGGGCAATGATTGCATGTAAAAAAAATAACCAGTATTTTAACATCATTGAAATCTTTTAAAGAATAAATATGGCCGTCTGTGGCAGCGTGTGTGAAATTAGGCGCCTTGTCGCCTATAGATAAGGTAAAACCCATTTTTTCTCCTTGCCGTCAATTTATTAAAATAAGCTCAGTTTTGCAGAGCGCATGGATATTATATAGTATTTTATATTCTTATTTGAACAATTCATTAAAATTTACTGAAAAGTATTTGAAAATATTCTATAATCATGAAATCAAAATAAGATAGCAAACCGGGAAGTTGAGGAACGATGAAAAAAATTATTGCAATAGTTACAATATCCATATTTTTATTGACACTGGGTATTTTAGGCAGCGGCTGCAGCCAGGCACAGCAGACAGCAGCCACAATATCAACTGCTGTTGAAAGCTCAACTGCGGAAACAACACTTATTGAGATAAGCACTGAAGAGACGGCGGCCCAGGAGAAAGTGCCGGAAAACTTTGAGCTGCTTTATGTGCCGAAACTTGTTCCTGAGCAAAGCCTTGGCACACTGCCATGGTTTGATATTATTAAAGCAGGCATGACGCAATGTGCCTCAGACTATGGTTTTAAAGCAACTATAATAGGGCCCCCGAAAGCTGATCCGGCAATACAGGCGCAGATAGTGCTTGATAATATCGGCAAGAATTTTGATGCTATAATAGTATGTCCGCTTGAAGATAAAATTATAGACGAGGCTTTTGCAAGGGCAAACAAAGCTGGTGTCCTGACTTTTGGTAATGAAGGATATAGCCTTAAGAATGTCACATATAATATAGCCGCTATGTCAAACCAGGCTTATGGGGAGGCAATAATGAAAGCAGGCGCAGCTTATACAAACGGCAGCGGCAGTTACCTTGTATCTGTAGGTTTTCTAAATTCTTTTGCACATAATGCCTGGGCTGACGCTGAAATAGATTACCAGAAGAACAATGTAAATGGTCTTACAAATGTGCTTGGTTATTCCAGAGGAACTGACAGATTCGAGGATAATGAAGATCCTAAAATTGCTTCAGAAAAACTTACAGAATACATTGAAAAGAATAAAAACCTTAACCTTATAATTGGCAATTCTGCATCAACAGGTATTGCAGCCGGTGAGGTGATAGCAAAAAAAAGGCTAAAGGGAAAACTTTTCTTTGTAGGCACCGGCCTGCCTGTATCAATTGGCAAATATATAAGCGACGGGGTACTGCAGGAAGGATTCTTCTGGGATCCATATCTGCTCGGATATGCAATGAGTTATATTGCATACCAGAGCTGGCTGGAAAATGTGCCTGGCGACGGAGATGCCGTAAGCAAGCCTGACGGAAGTAAAATTGAGGGATATGAAAATCTTTATACAGGCGTTAATGACCAGGGTGGAAATATTATTTACGGAAATGCCATAGAGTCCATAACTGCAGAAAATCTTGGAAGCTGGAATACAAAATTTGCAAATTATGGATGGCCGCAGAATTAGCCTTATAAGGAATCCGGGATATGCAGAATACAACAACCGTGCAGTGTCCGCAGTTCTTTAAAGTCCTTAAAGCCTATATTGTTATAAGCAAGCCAAGGCTCGTTGCGCTTCTTTTTTTTACAGGATTTGCGTCTGCGCTTATTGCTTCAAGTATTTATGGATTTAACTGGCAAAATATATCCATTATCTCTGTTGCAATAATACTTGGCGTTATGGGCTCAAACGCATCAACGGCTTATATTGACAGGGATATGGATACAGTAATGTCCCGTACTTCAAAAAGGCCTGTACCGGTTAAAGCGATACTTCCTTCAAAAAATGCTCTTATATATGGTATTATCCTTGTTGCTGCCGGGGTTGTGCTTGGAGCATTTTTAAACTGGTTCGCTGCATTATTTATATTCTCAGGTTTTCTTGACAGCGCGATTATTTATAATCTTATCACAAAAAAACGCACCCCATTAAATATACTCTTAGGAGCCCCTGCGGGTGGAATGCCTGTTTTTGCCGGCTGGGCGGCTGTTTCCGGAGGCAGCATAAGCTTAACTGCTGTTATTATGTTTGCACTTGTAATGATATGGACGCCCGTGCATATATGGTCGCTTGCTTATTTTTACAGAGAGGATTATAAAAAAGCGAAAGTGCCAATGCTGCCCGTAATCTGGAGCAGGAAAAAAGTACTTATCCTGCTTGCTGCGCTTAATTTTGTTATGGTCGCCTTTTCAATTTTTATTGCCTTTTACTTAAACCTGAGCATTCTGTATATAATAATAGTTTCACTTAACGGGGCGGCAATATTGATTATTGCCATCATAATGCTGGCACGCAGGCTTGACTGGTCAGTATGGCTTTTATTTAAATTCTCCAGCCCCTATCTTGGTATAATATTTATAATGCTGCTTGTTGAATATATGTGGATTAAATAGAATTAAAAATATGTCGGCTAAAATAAGGCAGTGCAATAGCATATATTTTAAGAGTTTATAATAATAAAAAAGTATTATGAAAGTAAAATGACTTACAGTTTAAAGGAGATTAAAAAGTCATATTTAAATGATAAAAATATCCTGGACAGATCTTTTTACAGCCGTGATACTTCGACGGTTGCAAAAGAGCTTATTGGAAAGGTTCTTGTAAGAATTTGCGGCAACGTGCTCTCAGGCGCTGTTTTAAGCGGAATAATTATTGAAACTGAGGCATATTACGGCACAGGCGATCCTGCAAGCCATGCCTATAGAGGCAAGACTCCGCGTTCTGAAATAATGTTTGGCAGAGCAGGCATATCTTATGTTTACTTCTGCTATGGAATGTATTATCTGTTAAACGCTGTAACAGAAGAAGTTGATACTCCCGGCGCAGTGCTTATAAGGGCACTACTGCCCCTGGATGGAATTGACCATATGATAGAAAGAAGGCTTGCGCATAGAGCAGAAGTAAAAAGTAAAGATAGCTTTAAAGATCAAATAATAAATTCAGGTAATAAAAACAGGAATACTTTTTTAAAATCCGGAAATCCTGCAGATGGTCCAGGGAAGTTAACTGTCTGCTTTGGAATAAATATTTCTGATAATAAAAAAGATCTGACGAGCCCTTCAGGAAATTTAAGGATATATGATTGCGGCATTAAAAACAGCCTTATCAAAATATCTTCTTTGCCAAGGGTTGGAATATCTTCAGCCAGGGAACTTCATTTGAGGTATATGGCTGAAAATATCAATTTAACCGAAAAGACTATAAGGATTAAGCAATGAAGCATATTCTCATTACCGGAGGCGCCGGAGGCATAGGGCGCGCCGCTTCGGCCTATTTTGCGCAAATGGGCTGGAAAGTCTATTCCTGTGATATAGCCATGCAGGAAGAAACTGCAGAAAATATCATAGCGGTACCAATGGATATAAGAAATGCAGATAGCGTGGAGGCAGCATTCACTTTTATAAAAGCTCGCACAAACCGCCTTGATGCCATAGTCAATCTTGCAGGCGTATATATTATGGACTCGCTGGTGGAAGTTCCTGAAGAGGATTTCATGCGCATATTTGATATAAATGTCAACGGCGCTTACCGGGTCAACAGGCAGTTTTTGCCTCTTGTAACAAATGGCGGCAGGATAATTATTATTACAAGTGAGCTTTCCTGTCTAGACCCGCTGCCTTTTAATGGAATATACAGCATTACTAAATCTACGCTGGAGGCTTACGCTCATTCTCTAAGGCTGGAGCTGGCCCTGCTTAATATTCCTGTAATAACTATTCGCCCCGGTCCCATTGATACTAATCTTTTAAAAGACTCCTTCCTGTCCATGGAGAGGATGTGCGCCAAAACTCAGCTTTATGGGTTAAGTTCCGTAAAATTTCATCAAATCATGAAAAAAGAAACTGGCAGAAATGTGCCGCTTCAAAAACTTGCAGAGCTTATATACCGCAGCGCAGACACACCGCGGCCAAGACCTTCTTATTCTATTGGCAATGGGTTAATCCTGCGGCTTTTCTCGGCGCTGCCTGCCGGTACGCAGGCGGCTCTGATAAGGAACCT
>JACVJB010000039.1 GCA_015711775.1 Actinomycetota bacterium
TTTAATATTGAAAGGATAAAGATGTATATAATTAAAAGAAATAAAATTGTTTCATCTATTATTTTGATATTTTTTATAACAGCTATTGTATTACCATCAATATCATGCAATATAAGTTCAGGAAGCAGTTCTGGCAATAAGAGTAGCGGCGTTATATCGCTTTTTGACAGCCTGGAGATTGGAGATGTACCATCGTTTCCCGGCTCTCGTCTTGATGTGGATTTATACAGAAATCTGGATAGCGTGCTTAGAGAGCTTCCTGAACTGCCCGAACTGTTCTCAGGCTCTGGCTTCTCTACATATGTCACTAAAAGCTCGCCAGAAGGTGTCAGGGCTTATTATACTGAGCAGATGAAAAGCCTTGGCTGGGAATTTGTTGATACTTATGATTATGGAGATCGAGGCAGTTTTACCACCTGGCAGAAAATGGCAAACACAGGAAAATACGTAATATACGGGGTTTTTGCAGGGCATTATTTAAAAAATGACAAAACCGTGACACTTATCTTAAATGGATTTATTATTCCTGGGAACGAAGCAGATGTGGAAGACTCAAACAGCACACAAAAAGAAGCAGCAGTTGAACCTGAAGGAACAATATATTTTAAAAACACAACACCCCCTGCCGGGCAGGGTCTTCTTCTTACAAAATCCATTTCTATGGGTATTGAGCAGTGGAAAACGTAGCTGCAGGAAGGAAGCAGGGAAAAAGGAAAAAATGAGATAAGTCTTATTGATAATAGCCAATTTTATAAGGTTGTTCAGCTTCAAAGGTCCTCTGATCCTGATGATGGCGGAGCTGCAGGGATATACCAGGAAACCGATATTTCAGTTTCACAGTTTAAAAGTTTATATGTCTGGCTGGTAGGAAAGATAGATAATGAAAATGGGGGCAATATTGCAAACACATCCCCAGAATGGTTTCCTGAAGGAGCAATCCAGGTAAAGATTAAATATCTTGATATTGCTGGTAATGAACAGCAATGGTTTCATGGGTTTTATTATTCTCGTATAAATAATCCTGATGGCCTGCATTTTAACAAAATCAATAAGGGAGATTACTTCTGGTATATCAGCCCTGATCTTATGACATTTGAACATAAACCTTCAGTTATTAAAGAGGTAAGAGTATATGGTTTTGGATGGGATTTTTCCAGCAGTTTAGCTGAGATTAACTTGATAGGCCAGTAAAGCTTGTAGATTATATAACAAGTAATTATGAAAGACTCAGTTATAGGTCAGCCATGTCGCCATGCTTAATACAGCCTTTGGATTTATTCTTAAGGCTATGTTTTTGTTTAAATATAGGAAGTTTCAGGATAAAACATGTGCAAGCTTATAAAGCTCCCTGTCTATTTCCTTTTTATTATTAATAACATATTCAAACGGGACAGAAACAATTTTCTTGCCCTGTATTGCAGTCATGCAGTCACTTTCACCTTTTATTAAAAGATCAACAGCTTTTTTACTGAATTCAGCAGAAAGCAGGCGGTCCATTGCAGACGGGGAACCGCCGCGCTGGATGTGCCCCAGGACAGACACCCTGACCTCATGGCCCACCAGCAGCTTTATGGATGCTGCAACATCGCTTGCTTTGGCGGCGCCCTCCGCAACTATGATAAGCGTGTGCCTTTTACCCTGGCGGTGATTTTTGATTTTTGTAGCAATCTTTACAAGATCAACTTCAACTTCAGGAATAAGTATGTAATCTGCAGCACATGCAACTCCCGCATTTATCGCGATTATACCTGAACTTCTGCCCATAACCTCAATTACAAAAAGCCTGTCATGTGAAAATGCAGTATCCCTTATTTTTGAAACAAGATCGATTATAACATTTAGGGCAGTGTCAAAACCTATACTGTAATCAGTTCCGGCAATATCATTATCTATAGTTCCTGGAATTCCGACAACCTGCACACCCCTTATATGAAGGTCGTGCGCACCCCTGAAGGAACCATCCCCTCCAATTACTATAAGACCGTCTACGCCAATGTTTTTAAGATTCTGTATGGCTTTTTGCATGCCGGGCTCAGTTTTGAACTCCTCGGACCTTGCAGAATATAAAATAGTGCCTCCCCTGTCTATAATGCCACCAACGCTTGCCTGATCAAGCATTACATAATTATTCGCTATCAGGCCCTTAAAACCCTCATAAAAACCAACCACTTCGAGTGATTTATATTTTGCATACCTGGTTATTGCCCTTATTGAAGCATTCATTCCGCTTGCATCTCCCCCACTTGTGAGAAGGGCAATCTTTTTTATTTCTTTTATCATAACTCTCCTTTTTAGCAAAAATATCTGCAGGTGTATTTTTCAAATTAATAAATTAAAAAAACAGAATAATTATATTTACTAAAAATATTTATTTTTTCCTTGACTCAAGCTCCCTGTATATATCCTGAGGATTTATTTTTTTTTCAGCCATAAGAACAAAAAGATGATATAAAAGATCAGATATTTCTGATACTGTCCTTTCCCTGGCCTGATGTTTTGCAGCCAAAATAATCTCTATAGCCTCTTCACCAATTTTTTTCAGTATTTCCTCAAGACCTGCTTTATGAAGGCTGTAGGTATAGGATTTTTCACTCTTCTGTTTTATTCTGTTTACAATAGTATCATATAATTTTAGGAGTATACTGGAGGCGGAATCACCGCCAAATTCAAGCATTTCTGAAATATCTTCAGCAGTTTTATTATCTTTTTTGCTCTTATCGCCTGTATCAATAATATTAAAAAAACAGCTTTCGTTTCCAGTATGGCACGCAGGGCCCTTCTGCTCAACTTTTATAAGAAGGGCATCGCTGTCACAGTCATATCTTATCTCTTTTATCTGCTGGCTGTTTCCGGAAGTTGCGCCCTTGTTCCATAACTCTTTCCTGCTCCTGCTCCAGAACCATGTACTTTTTGTTTGAACACTTTTTATAAAAGACTCCCTGCTCATGTATGCAAGCATAAGTACCTGACCGCTTTTATAATCCTGTATTATTGCCGGAATTAGCTTAGGATTTAAGTTTGTATTATTTCCGCCAGAAATATTTTCATTCATTATTTTAACTTCTTATATTTAAATATTTTTAATTTCTTAATAATATTAAATTCTTTTTAATTTTTGTATTGTTTTATACTAATACTTTATTTTTCCCGTATAAAAAAAGTGGTGCTACTTTTTGTCTGCCAGCCTTACATCTATTCCCTCTGATAAAAGATATTCTTTTGCCTCCCTGATCGTGTGCTGACCGTAGTGAAAAATGGAGGCTACAAGGGCCGCATCCGCATTTGCTATAATGAATACATCCCGAAGATGCTCAAGGTTTCCTGCGCCGCCTGACGCTATAACAGGAATGTTTACCGCTTCAACAACATTTTTAGTAAGTTCAAGGTCATATCCGTCTTTTGTCCCGTCTCTGTCCATGCTTGTAAGAAGGATTTCACCGGCTCCAAGTCTTTGGGCCTGCTGCGCCCATATAAGAGCATCTATCCCTGTTGGTGTCCTGCCGCCGTGTATATATACTTCCCAGTTTCCCTTTGTTGTGCGTTTTGCATCTATTGCTACAACTATGCACTGATTGCCAAATATCGAAGACGATTTGCTTATAAGGTCGGGGTTCAGCACTGCTGAGGTATTTATTGACACTTTATCCGCCCCGTTTTTCAGCACTTCCCTCACATCTTCCGTGCTGTTAATGCCGCCGCCAATTGTATACGGTATAAAAACCTTTTCTGATGTTTTTGAAGCAAGCTCAACCACTGTTTTTCTTCTTTCATGTGAAGCTGTGATATCAAGAAAAACAATTTCATCTGCGCCTTCTCTGTCATAAAAAGCTGCAAGCTCAACAGGATCACCGGCATCTTTTAAATTTACAAAGCTTACGCCTTTAACAACCCTTCCTTTGTTAACGTCAAGACAGGGAATTATTCTTTTTGAAATCACGCCGGGCCTCCTTCTGCAACAGCAAGGGCATCTTTTAAATTTATTGTTTCTTCATAAAGCGCCTTTCCTATAATTACTCCGCTTACGCCTTGGCTCTCGAGTTTTTTAAGTTCTATTATATCGGAAATATTTGTAACCCCGCCTGCAACAATAAATTTTGCGCTGCTTAAATTAAGCACTTTTTCAATTATCTCTGTGTCTGTGCCAGTTAAAGTACCGTCTCTGGAAATATCTGTAATTATAAATTCATCAATTTTTAAAAATTTATTATCTGTAAAATATTTAAAAATATTTAAATCAGTTTTAGACTGCCAGCCATGTGCATATATTTTGCCCTCATTATCAAAATCAAGGCTTATTATAAAACGCCCCAGGTAATTCTGGCAGACTTTTTCAAGAAAGTCATTATCCTCCAGTATGCCTGTGCCAAGTATTACCCTGTCAATTTCCATGCTCAGCGCTGCCTCAATACTTTCTACACTTCTAATGCCCCCGCCATACTGCACCTTTAAGCCCGTTGTTTTCTTAATTTTTGCTGCAATTTCAAGATTTTTTAATTGGCCTGTTTTTGCCCCGTCAAGATCTACAATATGAAGCCATGCGGCCCCACAATTTTTCCAGCGCATGGCAACAGCTTCAGGGTCAGGAGAATATTTTTTCTTCAAATCGTAATTGCCCTTTGTGAGCCTGACGCACTCGCCGTTTATAATATCAATTGCAGGATATATAATCATATATTTTACTGTTCTTTATTATTAGTTTTTAAATGCCAAATCTGCAAAATTACTTAAAATTTTTAATCCGCAACTGCTGCTTTTTTCAGGGTGAAACTGCAGCCCGAAAGTATTTCCAGCCTCAACGCTTGAAACAAGCTCAGTGCCGTACTCAGTAGTGCTGCTTACAATATTGCTGTTTGCAGGGACAGCATAATATGAATGCACAAAATAAAAGCTTTCTGCGTCTTTTATGTCTTTAAAAATCCTGCTGTCTTTTTTTATAATTTTAAGCCTGTTCCAGCCCATGTGCGGAATCTTGACGCCAGAAGGTATTTTTTCCACAGATCCTTTTAAAATTCCCAGGCCGCTGCATATCTGCCCCTCAGTGCCGTATTCAAATAAAACCTGCATGCCTATGCATATGCCCAGAAAAGGCTTCTTTTGTTCAATTATTTTTCCAATTGAATTATGAAGGTTTAAATCTTTTAAATTCCTTACAGCGTCATGAAAGGCTCCAACACCCGGCAGGACAACGCCGGAAGCATTCATTATGACTTCAGGGCTGCATGTAACCTCAATGCTGATGCCCAGGCTTAAAAAAGCATTTGCAACACTTTTAATATTGCCCATATTATAATCTATTACAGCTATATACATATTAAAACCTTTTATCTGGTGACAGATTTTATATGATTTATATAAAATATAAACTATAAACCCTGGATATAGTTAAATCGAACCTTTGGTAGACGGAACAGAATTGTATCCGCTTGGCTTTGCGGCCTGCATCAGGGCTATTCCAAAAGCTTTAAAAATTGCCTCAATTATATGATGCGAGTTTATACCGGCATTTTTGCTGATATGCAGGTTCATGAAAGAATTATCAGTTAGAGAGCGAAAAAAATCTTCAATCAGTAAAGTCGGCAAATCGCCAATTTTTTCAGAAAACATATCTGCAGCAAATCTAAGGTACGGCCTGCCGCCAAGGTCAAGGGAGACAGTGACTTCTGCATCATCCATTGGAATTATGACAAAACCAAACCTGTTGATGCCCTTTTTATCCTTTATGCATTCATTTATTGCCATGCCAAGGCAAATGCCGATATCCTCTATAAGATGGTGGGGATCTGTTTCAATATCACCAGTTGCATCAATTTTCAAATTAAAATGCCCGTGTTTTGAAAAACTTGAAAGCACATGGTTTAAAAAAGGCAAAGGAGTATTTATTTCAGAATTACCAATGCCATCAATATCCAGTTCCAGTTTTATATCAGTTTCTGCAGTTTTCCGGCAGATTGTTTTTTTTCTATTCATTATTTTCCCCGGATTTTTTTTATAATTTCATTTATCATTTCAAATTTATACCTGTAGCTTACAATATTTGCAATAAGTCTGGTTGTTGAAATCATCACATTGTCCATTTCAACAAGATTATTTTCTTTCAATGTTGTTCCTGTTGCAGTTATGTCCAGTATTTCATCAGAAACTCCAAGCACAGGCGCCAGCTCAATGGAGCCGTAAAGCTTTATAATTTCAACCTGCATTCCCTTGCTGTCAAAATATTTTTTTGCAATACCGGGATATTTTGTTGCAACCTTTATTGAACCGAAATGCTCATACTTTTTCTTAACTTTTTCCTCGCATCCCTCAAGAGTTGCAATTATTATCCTGCACCTGCCATTTTTAAGGTCCATCAGCTCCACAACATTGCTTTCAAGCTCAGCAAGAACATCCTTTCCGGCAAATCCTATATCACATGCGCCCTGCTCAACATAAACAGGCACATCCATAGGCCTGCAGATTACATACCTTATCATGTCTTTTTCTGAAAAAGTAAATAATTTCCTTGAATCTGTTCTCAGGGCAACTGTATCATATCCTGCTTTGTCAAGCATCTTTACACATACGTCAAATAAATAACCCTTCGGGACAGCGATGCTTATATTATATTTTTTATCTTCTTCCTGTAACATAATCTGTATTTATTAATCAGATATCACTTATATTTTTTATAAATTTTAAATTTTTTTTCGTATCTGTTATCTGGACAGAAGCACTGCCAAAATCCGGTTTGTAGATATAATCGGTTTGCGGTATTCCCGGCATATGATTTATCTTCCTGGTGTCTTCAAAGCAAAGCTCCACAATAAAGCCCTTCTTTTTCAAAGTTCTGGAAAGCTTTATGATTTTGATAAAATCACTTTCACTGGCAGAAAGCATTATACGCTGTGGCTGTTTTTTTAAAAAAATCCCCGGGCTGTCAATAGATTTGTGCAGAAGATCAACATCCAGCGCAAAGCCGGCAGCCGGCACATTAAGCCCGAATTTTTTTATAAGGCCATCGTATCTTCCCCCGCTGCCAATCAGCTCAGTTTCCTTAGGACTGTAAATTTCAAACACCATACCGGTGTAGTAATCAAATTCTCTGAAAATCCCGAG
>JACVJB010000040.1 GCA_015711775.1 Actinomycetota bacterium
CCTGTTATCAGGGCAAAAAAGTGGGATTTTGTTTAATTTAAAAACAATATTACAAAAAGGAGGACAATATGCAGCAGTCTTTAACAGAGAGCAAAATAAGCTTTCCGTACTTGCGCAGATTTAATGGCGCAATGGCGGTACTGCACTTTGTGCAGGCTGTACTTATGCTTGTAATGGGGCTGGTCATTACAAACATCAGGGATTTCAAGCTTCCCGTGGATTATTACTTCCAGTCTTTTGACACTCAGCAGATGAGGTTATTTGTTGATTCTGATGTAATAGGAAGTATTCCAATAGGCGTTTTCGTTTCAGTCTTTCTGTTTTTATCGGCACTTGCCCACCTGCTCGTGGTGCTTCCGGGCATCAATAATTTTTACAATTCAAGGCTGAAAATGGGCATAAACTATTTCAGGTGGTTTGAATATGCCCTTAGCTCATCAGTTATGATAGTTATTATTTCCATGCTTTTCGGCGCAAGGGACATCGGCACAATTGTTGCCATAGTGGGCCTTAATGCAACCATGAACCTGCTCGGGCTTATGATGGAAATACATAACCAGGCAACCACAAAAACAAACTGGTCATCTTTTATTATAGGCTGCATATCCGGCGCAATACCCTGGGTGGTAATACTTCTGTATTTTCTTGGTTCAGCAGTAAAAACACCTGAAGTTGTTGAGCAGATCCCATGGTTTGTGTATGCAATATTTGGAACCTATTTTGTTCTTTTTAATCTGTTCCCTGTAAATATGGTGCTGCAGTATAAAAAAATCGGCAGGTGGAGAGATTATCTTTATGGAGAAAGAAGCTATATTGTGCTGAGCCTTGTTGCAAAATCGCTTCTTGCATGGCTTGTATTTGCAGGCACTTTACAGCCGGCATAAAGCTGTGTTTAACTGCTAAAAAAATTAATAAAGTATTGATTTAAATATATGCTGGAAGGGCTAAAAAGGTTTTAACTTCCAGCATATATTTTTGCATCTTTTATAAAAAAGCTTTCCATATCTGGTATACCTGGTTGCCAGCAGATTTTTGTTTCAAAATAAAAATAAATCTTCTGTTAGATAATCTATAGCATGAAAGCAGCGTTCTTTTTTATTTATATCGGTAAAAAATAAAAAAAATAAAACTATTTTTTAAAATAGTTTTGATAAATCTTATAAATATCTAAAATCCCGCCTTTTATTAAGTCACGCAAGCTTTTAATACATGATATAAATTGTTATATTTATATATATAATATTTTATATTTATTAATAACAACTTTTATTAATTTAAATATTTACAATAATATTAAAATATGTTTTAATATTGGTTAAAATTTAAATTATTTTGATATTTTTATAAAAAAAATTAATTAAAGCAGTGTAATACTTATGATTGAAAGTAAAAAATACTCTGTTCTTGAAATAAATAGAGAAATAAATGAAGATAATTCTTTAATCTGGGAAAACCGTATAGGGGATATATTAATAGAAAAAGGCTTACTGTCAACAGGCGATCTTTACAGGGCGCTGGCAATTCAAAAAAAGGAAGGCGGCAGGCTTGGCTGGATTCTTATAAGTCATGGTTTTGTTTCCCGTATAAATTTCTTTAAGGCATTATCAGAAAAATTAAACCTTCCTTTTGTTAGCGGAAATATCGATAATGAAATAAAATCCCTTGACGGCAAACTTCTGCAGGATATCGAACCTGAAAAAATTATTGATATACAGGCAATTCCACTGTGTGTAAAAGACAGCAAGCTGGTTGTTTTAACTTCTTATCCAAAAAACAATAAGACTGCTGCTTATTTAAAGAAAAAATTTGCCAGTTTTGGCATCAGTGAAATTGAAGAAAGAGTTATTACTGACAAGGACCTTACTGAGCTTGTAAAAAAAATATATAAAAGAACCCTCCAGAATAAATCAATGTTTGCATTATTTAACAGGAACCCCCAGCAGTCAGCATTTATCAGAATGACAAAACCGCAAATAGCTATCCTGTTTACATTGCTTATTGCGACAGCTTTATTGATTTATTTATATCCGTCTCCAACCCTTATAGCCATATTTGCCGCAATACAGGTTTTCTACCTTCTGTCCATTGCCTTCAAATTCATTGTAAGCATGGCCGGTGTAAGGCACAAATTCTTCAGTAAAGTAAAAAGTTCTGGCGCAAAGGACGATGCCGCAGAAAACACTTATGTAAAAAGCACAGACGCAATAAATCCTGTACAAATCAAAGATCATCCTGTTTATACTGTTCTTATACCATTGTTTAAGGAACCCCCGATTGTGCTTGATAATATAATAAGTTCAATAAAAAAACTTGATTATCCGCAAAACAAACTTGATGTAATATTTTTGTTTGAAGAGCATGACATTAAAACCCTGGAGGATGCCAAAAGATTAAGGCCGCCTGGAAGCTGGAGGTTCTTTGTAGTTCCAAATGGCATACCAACAACAAAGCCAAAAGCCTGCAATTATGGCCTATACCTTGCAAGAGGCAAGTATCTTGTAATCTATGACGCTGAAGATATGCCAGAGCCTGACCAGCTCAAGAAGGCGCTTATTGCATTTGAACAGAGCGGTGAGGATTACGGGTGTTTTCAGGCCTTTTTAAACTATTACAACAGGGATGAAAACTTCCTTACGAAAATGTTTACCCTTGAATACACATACTGGTTCGATTATCTTCTTAGCGGTCTTTTTAAACTCAAGCTTCCAATACCTCTTGGAGGAACAAGCAATCATTTCAGGGTGGATATTTTAAGGAAAATTTCCGGGTGGGACCCCTATAATGTAACAGAGGATGCTGATCTTGGCGTCAGGATTTCAATAGAGAATAAAAAAGTTGGAGTAATTAATTCTACCACCTATGAGGAAGCAAATAACAATGTGGTTAACTGGATAAGGCAGCGCTCAAGATGGATAAAGGGCTATATGCAGACATCTCTTGTCTATAACAGGAATCCCATTAAGATTATAAAAACACTGGGATTTTTAAGATGGGCATCATTTCAGATGATGATTACCGGGACCCCTTTTACTTTCCTTATAAACCCTGTTATGTGGATAACATTTTTATTCTGGATAATTGCGGGCCAGCTATCCATTTTCCCTGCAATTCCGGAAATTATTTCACTTATGGGCACAATAAGCCTCATTGCAGGTAACTCAATTATGATCCTGCTTAATCTTGCTGCAGCATTATCAAGAAAATATTACAGGCTCATCCCTTATGCGCTTTTAAATCCCTTTTACTGGATACTGCACTCTGTGGCAGCCTATAAGGCATTGTGGCAGTTAATGTTTAAACCTTTTTACTGGGAAAAAACCAATCACGGCCTGTCAAAATTTAAGTTTAAGGCAGCAGAGGCAAAAGAATAATTCTTGAATAATCAGCTTCAACATTAAAACTGTTAAATACTTTTTAGATGACAAAAAAAGGGCTTTTTGTTTGTATCACAGTTAAGTTATATATTAAATATATCTTTTATTAAACTCTTCAATAATGCCTTCTATATGGCTGTCAAGTTTTCCCATTGCCTGCTTTTTAAGATACTCTGGCACACCGTAATATGCCTGGGCAATACTACCCGCCATGCATGCTATTGTGTCCGAATCACCGCCCAGTTTTATTGCTTTTTTTATGGCATCTTCAAAACTTTCCGATTCAAGGAATGCTTTTATTGCCTGGGGGACGCTTCCCTGGCTGGATTCATCAAAACTATAATAAAACCTGATTTCACCAAGATTAAAACTTAAGTCATAACCAAGATCTTCTGCAGTCTTTTTTATGCCGTCTTTATCTTTTTTTTGCCTTGCAGCAAAAATGCATGCGGCAATTGCCTGGGCCCCTCTTATGCCTTCGGGGTGGTTGTGTGTGCACTCTGCACTTTTTTTTGCCATATCCAGCACTGTTTCCATATAATTATATGCAAATCCTATAGGGCTTACCCTCATTGCTGAGCCGTTTCCATAACTGTTGTAAGGCTGCAGGCTTTCCGAGTTTCCCCACTGGCTAAACATTGCCCCGTATCCCCTGCCCGGATACTTCCTGAAATAATTTTTGTAAGTAGCCGCAAAATCCCCATTATTTAAAATGCAGTCGGCAGTTGCCACTGTCAATACAGTGTCGTCAGTAAAAAAGCAACTGTCTGTAATTAATTCAAAATCCTCTGCGCCTGTATTGTCAAACTCATATACCGAGCCTGCAATATCTCCTATTATTGCGCCTAACATAGGCTATCTATCTCCTCTTTTTATTGTACTCATCCAGAAGCTGCGGAGTTATTACTTTTACCCCTTCTTCAACTGCTCTTCTGCTTATAGATTCAAGGACGCGCTTTAAAAATATCCTGGGCACTTTTACAAGTTTTTCATATGCTCCGTCCTCCCATTTCAGGTCATATGGCATGCGCTGTATCTGGTATATTATACTGTTTATATCTATGCCCTTATCTGATGGTATTGGCTCTTTGTACGGCCTTTTGTGCGACGCAAACCAGAAATATTTGCTGTCCCTGTAACCATAGTCTACTGGTAAATGCGGGAATCTCCCGTTACCATTTATAAGTGCCTGGCTCCATTTCTTCTTCATAATAATACTGTCAATAACCAACAGGAAATGGCTTTCTTCGCTGCTTCCCCTGTAGGAAAAAATACCGGGGCTGTCTTCCCAGGTGCATTCCATTACTGCAACAGCTTCTCCTATTATTTCGGGATAGGAAATATTTTTTTCTTTTACGGTCCGCATGGATGGAAGAAGTGTGAATATGCTTTCTTTTAGTTTTTCATCAGTGGTCTGTCCGGGATAGCCAAGCCTGACGGCATTGGCAAGATGGCTTTTTTTATCTGTTATAAAATTAAGCGCCGCAAGTTTGCTTCGCCTTATATTTACTGCAGTATTACTGTCTGCCCTCGAAATAAGCATCATTGCATGGCGCCCTGCTATTCCAAAAGGAAAGCAGAGGGAATAAGGGCCTATATTTGTCCTGCCGTCTTCAGATACAGTGGTAACCAAAACTACCGGCATGGGATAGAAAAAACTTGTCTGGTAAAAATTATCCAGCACTGTTACCTGCTCAAAGCTATCCTGCATTTTTATAACCATTCCTTTCACTTCTATTATGGGGGCATTATAATATGAAAAAAGAGAACCGTCCCCTTGATTTATTGCAGACTTTTCTCTGTTATATTTTTAAAGTATTTTATATTATTGGTGCAATGCAATCAATAAATGTCACTTATTTAACAGCAAACCACATAATTATACAATGTGGGATTACAAGACTCGCGCAAGGCAAAGAAATGCCGGTTGGAGGATTGATTACTTTTTTATAAGCAGGGGGCTTGAAAAATTAGTAAGAGATTGCCAAATAATGCCGGATGTTATGGGTTCAGACCCACTGCCCCATTTATCTTGAGATATTATCCTGAAGATCTTGGCTTAGGTGTGGAAATAAAAGTTTACCCAAAAAATAAAAAAATAAAAAATGAAGAGATAATCTAATTAAAAGCATAATACTTTAATATCTTCCCCGCTTTTTGCTTCCCTTAATTTCCCTATGATGCTTTCACTTTCAATATTGCCAACAATACTTCCTATAACAGTAACAGGGCTTGCTGCCCTGGGTTTTTCACTTCTGCTTGCAGGAGTTTTACCAAAAAAAATACATAAGGCGCTTCCCGGGGGCCAGAATGCCACTGTGCCAACATCAACTTCTTCAACACCATTTTCAACAGTTGCCTGCACAGGGATTGTAAAATATATTTCATCTCCCCACCTGTTTACGGTTGAGCTAACTGGAAGGGCCTCTATTAATTTCTTTGCTGTTTTGGTTTCATTCAGTTTTACCCGGATACTGAATTTTTCAGTTGATATATTTATGGTTTTTTCAATACCACTCTCTTTTGCCGGTTTACCAGATTTTATGTCTTTTCCCTGTTTTCTTAACATACTTTTCCCTTTTTAAGCATTCATATCATAGTTTTTATATACATAATTATATATTGTTAAGCGGCTTTAAAAAAGACCGTAGTATTTTCCATATTATTTATTACCTGTTCTACTTTTTCAGGACTGAAAGCTTTCTTAGCTTATTAATTTTTGACGCAACAAACTCCCATTTAGACCAGAATCTGTACAACTCCTCGCGCCCAGCGTCGTTAAGTATGAAAAATTTCCTTGGTGGCCCAATTTCGGACAACTTTTTTTCAATGTCCACAAGTTTATTCTTTTCAAGCCGCACTAATATGGTGTATACAGTCCCATCTACTACATCTGTGAAACCGAGCGCATTAAGGCGACGAGTGATTTCGTACCCGTAGGTTTTCCCTCGGCTGATGATTTCGAGGATGCAACCCTCCAGCACACCTTTCAGTATTTCAGTTAAATTATCCGTATTAAACACCTCCTCTAATAAGCAATACTTATATTCTGTAATACTTATTACTGGTATATAGTAATACAGAGTAGTGGAA
This sequence comes from Actinomycetota bacterium, assembly GCA_015711775.1. GTDB lineage: Bacteria > Actinomycetota > Humimicrobiia > Humimicrobiales > Humimicrobiaceae > VGAZ01. The sequence continues at coordinate 6,468 of JACVJB010000040.1, forward strand.
CTGTCAATAGACATTTTATAAAAAATTTGCAGGCACCTTCAATAAGTAATGTCAGAAACCTATTACAAAGAAAAAAGCCGGGGTATTATTATTTCTTCAAGGACAAGAATTAGAATTAACAGGATAATTATTGAACCCAGGATGACTGCCGCAATATCAATTCCCTTGCCTTTTTTAATATATGTTTCATCACTTATTCTTTTAAGGTCGATGCTTCCGCAAACAATTGCGGTTATTGATAAACAAATTATTGCTGACAGCAATACTGCAAAACCTGTGATATAGGCAGAAATCTTCTCAATAGGAATAAAAATCAAATTTGAAAGGAATATTATTATGTATATGACCGAAAGGACGTGAGAAGTAATGCCCGCAACAAGAGCTGCCAGGGATAACTTCCTAAAGTTTACTGCAGAGATTTTATCTTTCATTGTTTAATAAAATCCAGATTAAATCCATTCACTTTTCTAAAAATATCTAACCACTGCATATATTCTTGTGCACTTGCCAGACCGGTTAAGGGCGC
>JACVJB010000041.1 GCA_015711775.1 Actinomycetota bacterium
TTAAAAAAATATTTATGCTGTTTAGATTTACAGGTATAATTATAAATAAAAATGAATTATAAAAGAAACTTTATAGTAAAAATTATTATATCTGCAGCCATTGTTTGCTTATTTCTGTCTTTACTGCCAGCATGCAAAGACATGGTAAGCAAATCCAAAAACCCTGAACCTGGAAATAACAGCATCACAACAGATACTGATTCTTCAATAGTTGGAAATATTGAACTTGGCTTTTGTAAAAAAGTAATTGCCCTGAATAAAATTGCGTTTACACTTGACAGCTATTACGGCCTGAATATTTTGGACCTGGAAAATATTAATGAGCCGGTAATAATAAGCAGTGTAAGAGCCCCTCAACCTAATGACTTATTTATTATCGAAAGTACAGCATATATTTCTGATTATATAAAGGGGATAATGATAATTGATATTGTCGATTATAAGAATCCGGTGGCGGTCAGCTCTATAAGCTCGCCAAACCAGACATTTTCAATTTATTGCACAGACAGCTATTTATTTGTAACAACACAGTACACATATTTTGAGAAGAAATTCAGCAATTTCGTTATTTATGATATCAGCGACAAAGCAAACCCTGTGCAAATCAGTTATCTTGACAAGCTGCCCTGGATAAATGACGTCTTCGTTGACAGGTCTTATGCATACCTGGCATTTGATGATTCTGCGGATGATACGACCGGCTTGATAATAATTGATATTTCAGAGATTAATAATCCTGTGCTTAAAGGAAGGTTTGACACTGATGGATTTGCAATGAACTTGAATGTAAAGGAAGATATTGTTTTCCTTGCTGATGACCAAAAAGGATTAAAAGTGATAGATGTAAAAGATAAAGAAAAACCAGTTCTTGCTGGTTCTATTACACTTGAAAATCATACAGGAGATATTGCATTGGATGGCGACTTTGTTTATGCGGCAGATGGCTATAATGGAGTTAAAAAAATTTCTATTAAAAATATTAACGCGCCTGAAATATCTGGCAGTATAAATACCCTGGGTTTTGCAAGAAACTTATATATTTCCGGAAAATATCTTTATATCGCTGATGGCAACTTCCTTACGATATCTGAAAAATTATGAATTATTATTGGCAGCAAAAAATATTTAAAAATTTATATACTGTCTTCTTATTTTTATTAAAATATAAATAAATACTTTTACTGGTATTTATTGTCCTATTTTTATGGGGTGATACATGGAAAGAAAAGAAATGCTTGAGCTTGTAAAGCAAAATGTTACAAACAAAAATTTATTTAATCATTGCCTTGCAGTCGAATCTATAATGAACGCAACAGCAAGAGAGATAAATAATGCTGATGAACAAAAATGGGCAATTGCAGGTCTGGTCCATGATATTGATTATGATATGACTGCAGACAAACCTGAAAGACATTCACTTGAAGGCGCGCAAATTCTCAAAGCTAATGGCTTTGATGCCGATATTATATATGCCGTTAAGGCTCACAATGAGTATCATGGCCTGGAGCTTAAAAGCCCCATGGACATAGCCCTTTATGCAGCAGATCCGCTTTCCGGGCTGATTGTTGCCGCGGCCCTTATTAATCCTGCAAAGAAACTCGACGCCATTGACGCACAATTTGTCCTGAAGAGATTTAAGGAAAAACAATTTGCCAAAGGCGCAAACAGGGAGCAGATTTTAGCTTGCACAAAACTGGGCATTACGCTGGAAAGATTTGTTGAAATAGGCCTGGGCGCCATGCAGGAAATTTCAGGGGAAATAGGGTTATAATATTTAAACAAGGCAGTGTTTAACTTTCTTTTAATATAATAAGCTCCCACTTATTTAAATTCAGAATATAAGGTAAAAAATGGTCAATAATAATATAAAGAACTATTTACTGGAATTTCCCAATTACCTGTCCATGTTCCTGTTTTCTTTTTTTATGATGCTATCCAGCCCGATACTTGTGGATATGGGGAAATCTTTTAATATAGGGCCTGAAAGCATGAATTTTATAATAACTAATTTTTTACTTGGTGAAATAGCCGGAATGCTCACCCTTGTCTTTATGGTAAGAAAATTCAGCCAGAAAATTATAGTTGTTCTGGTATATATCTTTCTTGTACCAGCAGCAATTGGTTTGATGCTTGTGCCGTCTCTTACCTTCTTCTATGTATTGTATTTTGCTTCAGGCTTTCTGCTGGGAATAATTTTTATGAATTCAAACCTGAGTATGCTTCAGGGAAAAGTTAAAAACAAGGAAAGCGTGGTAAATCTTGGGCACGGTTTTTTCGCAATTGGAGCCCTTGTTTCTCCCTTTATAGCTTCCAGCTTTGTAAAGGCTGGCATTAACTGGAAGTTTATTTATATTGCCGTTATTGTTCTTGCAATAGCATGTCTTATATCATATATCATTATAGAAAAAATAAAGAAAGCTTCAGGATCCCTGGATAAAAAAATAAAACCCACACCTTTCAGGGAAATCTTTAAATATAAAAAAAGAAACATTTATATGCTGCTGACAGCGGTTTTGATGCTATTTTATGTCATGTCTGAAGTTACTGTTTTCTCCTGGGCTCCCACTTTTTTCAGAGTTGAAAAGCTTTTTGATATATACAGCGCAAGCCTTATAGTATCTATTTTCTGGGTTGGGATACTTGCAGGAAGACTGATAATCAGTGTGCTGTCATATAAATATAAGGCTGGTGTTTTGCTTATAGTTCTTTCTGCCATAAGTATTGCAGGGTTCGCGCTTCTTATATTTCCCGCGGGGCAAATATTGAATTTTGCCGGAGCTGCGCTGGTGGGGCTGGGATTTTCAGGCATACCCCCTCTTCTAATCTCATCAGGAGGCAGAATTTTCGGATCTGATGTTGATGTTTCACTGACAACTTTATTTGTTATAGGCATAGCAAGCGGCAGTTTTATTCCTTATCTTATAAAAGTAATATCCGGCTACAGTTTTATCTTTTCAATGATAATTGCAATATTTTTTATGGCAATATTTTTTATTTTTGTTTTAATCAGGAAAGCTTACAGAAAGACACTGTAATTTTTATTGCAATTTTTTAGACCTATTTATGCCTCTGTCATTGGCTTATTGTAGCTGAGGCAATTATTTTGGATTTGCTGCCTGAAAGATTTTGCCCAATGACCTGTCCAGCTTTAACAGGAGGACAAATTTTCATTTTCCTCAATTCGCTGATAATATCTTTCACTATATCTTTTGGCACAGGTTCAAGGCTTCTTACAGCCAGCCTGCATAATTTTACAGAATCAATTTTTACTGTGGTTGTTAATATCCTTACAGGGTTTGATATTTCCTCTTTTGCAAATTTTATTCCTTTTGCGCATTCATTGCCTTTAACGTCAAGTACTGTGCCGTTTAATTTATCTGTTATAACTTCCATGCTGCACCCGACCGGGCAGGTTATGCACCGGATTTTTATTTTATTTTTATCTTTCATATCCTCTTTTAAAAAATAAATAATTTATCACATTTTATATTAATACCAGTCCGCCATGTACCTGCTTGCACAAAAATCTGACAGGCAAATCGAAAAGAGCCTTTATTTATTTTGAACCGGTATATATTTTTATAACCCGGGTTTTACCTCCAGCAAGACCATTTATTATATCCTTTTTAATTTTTATAAAAACCATTTCACCCGGAGTAAGGAATTTGAACTTTTTTTTGAAAAAGTCACCAAAAGCTATATATGCATTTTTCATTGGCCTGCTGACCCTTATGCTGAAAGTTACATCCTTAAATCCGCTTATTTTCTGGGGAACAGCGTAAAGAATGCCTTCACCTGCCTGCACTTCTATTGACGGTTCCTCATAAGGTTTTTCATTTAAATAGGCAAGACATCCTTCAGCAGCAGCCTGTCCCGCTTGTGTAACATTATCCACAATGTCATTTACAAATAGAGAGTTTCCGCAGGAAAAAATACCTTTTACTGAAGTCTGGCAGTTTTCATCCACAACAGGGCCAAGCGTTTTATTGTCAAGTAAAATGCCGCAGGTAAGAGAGAGCTCATTTTCAGGAATAAGCCCTACAGAAAGTAGCAGTGTATCGCATTCTATAATCCTGTCGCTTCCCTTTACCGGCTTCAGCTTTTCATCCACTTTCGATACTTTAACTGCCTCTATCCTCTTTTTGCCTATAATACCTGTAACTGTATGGCTTAGATAGAGCGGGATATTAAAATCATCAAGGCACTGGGCTATATTTCGCAGCAGGCCGGTGGAAAAGGGGTTAATTTCAAAGACGCCTTTTACTGCACATCCTTCAAGATGCATCCTTCTTGCCATAATGAGCCCTATGTCGCCTGAACCCAGCACCACCACTTTTTTACCCGGCAGGTAACCTTCAATATTTACCATTCTCTGAATAACTCCTGCAGTGTAAACTCCTGAGGGCCTTGAGCCTGGAATGTTTATCTGTCCGCGCGTTCTTTCCCGGCATCCAAGCGCAAGAATTACAGATTTTGCTTCGATATCAAAATATCCAAAGCTGCTGTTTGCCGCAGTGACAATTTTTAAACCATTTTCACTTTTTATATTTAGAGCCATTGTATCAAGCATTGTGTCAATACCGCTTTGGACAATTTTTTCCTCAAATATTGAGCTGTATTCGGGACCGGTCAATTCCCTGTTAAAAATCTTTAGCCCAAATCCTGCATGAATACATTGTGGCAGTATTCCCCCAAGATACTTATCCCTTTCAATAAGCAGCACGTTTATTATGCCAAGTTCATGCGCCCTTACTGCTGCTGCCATGCCTGCAGGGCCGCCGCCGATTATTGCAAGGTCATATTTTTTTTTGTAATTGTTTTTTCCCTGCTGCATTATTTTTCTTTTATTTATCAAATACTTTATTTTGTTTTATCTAATCTATCTGCCCTTAACATTTTTTCAATTCATCTTTTTTAGGGCAACAAATGAATTGCCGCCTGATTTTGTTATCTCTTCAACAGGCACTCCAAGCTCCCTGGAAAGTATTTTCAATACGCGGAGCATGCAGTAGCCTCCCTGGCACCTTCCCATTCCTGCGCGTGTGCGAAACTTTATTCCGTCAATAGTAGCGGCGCCTCTTTTTATTGCCTCCACTATTTCAGCTTCTGAGACTTTCTCGCACCTGCATATAATCTCGCCGTATTTGTTATCAGTTCTATAAAGAGAGTTATTTTCCAGTAAATTTTCTTTATTAATTTTTTTGATTGCCTCTCTTTGGGGTTTAAATCCAGAATTATTTTTTAGCGGCAGCCCTGCATCTTTAAGATAGTCGGCCATCATTTCTGCAATAAGAAATGCGCATGTAAGCCCGGGGGATTGTATGCCGGCAGCATTAATAAACCTTTCATTATGCGGTATTGGCCCTAATATAAAATCCCCGGTATCTGCATATGCCCGCGAGCCTGCAAAAGCCGTAATAATTTTTTCAAAAGGGATATTTTCAATAAGCCTGCTAAGTTTTTTCCTGATTTCCTCAAGTTCATCATAAGTTGTTGAAGAGTCATTCTTATCAGTAAGTTCATAATTTGAGCCCACAAGCAGGTTTCCGCCGCTTGTCGGCGTTACAACCATTCCTTTTGACCTTATATTGTCAGGATCCGGCAACCGCAAATTCGGTAGTTTAACATGAGGGCCAGTATTGCTGTCAAGTAAAAAATACTGCCCTTTTATGGACTGTATTTTAAAAGAGTCATCCCCTGCCATTGCAGCAATTTCATCAGCAAATACCCCCGCTGCATTTATGACATAACTTGCCTCAATTAAAATGCTTTTAACTCCTTTATAATCCTCAGTCTCTATAAAAAAAGCCTTTGAAGATTTTTCATATTTTATTGAAAAAACCTTTTGGCCAAATAAAAATTTTGCTGAGTTTTCTGCAGCATTTTCAAACAGTGCAAGCGCTGCTTCATATGGAGAGGTTATGATATGTTCCGCGCAGTAAAGCGAAGCTACAACATTTTTTGAAATACTGGGCTCAATTTTCTTTATTTCTTCATAGCCCCTTAAAACTCTCAGTCCCTTAACCCCATATTTGGTGCCTTTTTTCTTAAGTTCCTCAAGATATGCAATATCCTGCCTTTTTTCAGCATGAAGAAGCGACCCTGAATAAATCATTGGAATATCAAGTTCCGGGGCAATTTTTCTAAAAAGCAGGCTGCCGTTGTGGCACATGGTCAGCCTTAAAGTACCTTCATCTCCAGCATAACCCGGGTGAACAAGACCGCTGTTAGCCCTGGTGGTTCCGCAACCGGCGTCAGGTTCTTTTTCAATAACAAGAATATTAAGAACATACCTGGAAAGCTGTCTTGCAATTGCGCATCCCGTAATGCCCGCACCTATTACTGCAACGTCTGTTTTTAAGTGTTTCATATGAGTTGTGAAATATATCTTGTTTTGTTGACTGCCAGACTATATAGATTGGGCTAATTTTATTGAATATATCTTTTTTGTCAAGCAGCTCATAAAATTATATCAGGCTAATCCGTTGCCAGGCTTCTTAAATGCATGCCCGCAAGCAGGTATCCCACAACATATTCAAACATACCCGGGTATTTTACAGCAGCCCACAAAAGTAGCAGCCAGAAATATTTCCTCCCACTGCCCTTAATGCCAAGAAACCATACCGAGCCAAACAGCGCCCTTATCTGGTATTTTTCCAGTTTTAGAGTGAAAGCTTTCCTTTTTACCGGTTTGAATTCCCTGATAAAGGTCTTTATTCTTTCACTGTAATCCCTCGGATTGTAGATAGTATCCAGTATTTTTTTATATCCTTTAAACAGTGTCCCTGTGTCCATTTTAGGTATAAAATTTAAAGTAGAGGTAAATGTATTATTTGCTGAAGACTCGCTTATTATCCTGTTGGATTCTGTCAGTCTATTATGCAGCTTAGTTTTTGGCAAAGCGGTCAGTAGCCCCACCATTGCAAATATAATACCGCTTCGCTGTATGAAATCTATCTGCCTCTG
>JACVJB010000042.1 GCA_015711775.1 Actinomycetota bacterium
CTGGCGCGGTCCATAAATATTTGCATACCGCAGGGCTATATAGTCCAGACCGTATTCTTTGTGGAAATAGTAAAGGTAATTTTCTGACGCAAGCTTTGCAACGCCATAAGGGGATACCGGATTCGTAGAATGTTTTTCATCGGCGGGAAAATACTGCTGCTCGCCGTAAACTGTGCCGCCGCTTGAGGCAAAAATAACTTTTTTAACTCCTGATTTCATACTGCAATTAAACACATTTAAGCCCCCCAGGACATTTACCTCAGCATCATAAAGGGGGTCCTCGACAGAAATGCGCACGCTTAACTGTGCGGCATTATGAATTACAACATCTGGCTTTTCTGCTTTAAAAATATCAATTAATGACTTGTCCCTGATATCAAATTCATAAAACTTTGCTGAACTGTTTATATTTTCTTTTTTGCCTGTGGCAAGGTTGTCAAGAGTAATAACTTCATATCCAAGTTCTATTAGCCTGTCTGCTATATTGCTGCCTATAAAGCCTGCCCCACCGGTAATCAATACTTTTTTCATTTGTCCCTGCCTATAATTTTATAAATACTGCTATTTATTTTAACTTTGGATATTATCTCGCTGCGTTTTTGAATGCTTATGTCCATAATTATACTGAATTAGAGAAAATGATTATTTCAACAATCACTTAAAATTTTTATAAAATCCTCTCGATTCAATTTTAGTTGTTTTTTGATATCATTTAATAAACTTTTTCCCAAATCTTCATTATAATTTGGAATTGTCGCAATTATAAATTTATCCTTTGGATGTCTTAGGGTAAAATGAGAGCCTTTTGTGCGACAATGAATGTAGCCACGACGTAACAATTATTTAATTAATTTTTTGCCTGTAACAGATGGGTATTCAGACATTAGCAAGCTATGGGAATAGAATTTGCTGTTATAAATTCACCAGGAACTATTGCTGTATCTATTTTTGTATCTTCAGCATTTTCTTTAGATTTATATAAAACTATATTCTTTTGTCTAAAAACTTCTTCCCTTATTCCAAGTTCTTCAATTGTATCAAGATAACACAAAACCGCTTCCATAAGATTTTTATCGGCTTTTTCTATTGTATGGCCCTGGCTTGAAACCTCTAGCTCTGGACAAGTTGCGTAAAAGATTTTATTTTCTCTAATAATTCTATGTGTTACTAAAATAAAACAAGTTACCTTTTGCTTTAATGCCATAACTGTTATTTTATTTCCTTTCTTATTATTGAAAACATAATGATACACAGTAAAAAATCAAATTTCAAGTTATATTTGATAACTTGCTAATAATATACTTTCCATTTCCTTAATAAATTCATTCATTTTCCGAAGAATTTATTCTTTATAAATAAGACTTAGCCTTCTTCTTCTGTCTGGCTGGGTGCCAAATCTTCAGAATACATCTCAACCGGGTCATCCTCATTTATATAATCCTCGTCCTTTATGGCAGGAATTGACAGGTCCACGCTTCCGTATATTCTTATTCTCTTACCCTCAATAAGAAAAATGACACCTTCAACATCAGGTATTTGTGTAATAGTGTTCACAATTGTGTAAATTACATACTCGTCAAGCACGCCTGATTCAAGGCTGTTTTCAAGAAATTCCTGTGAAAGATCTATTTTTGCGAGGTTTTCATAAATTTCAACGCCTTTTAGTTTGGTGCCCGGAGGAATAACAGGAAAATTAAATGATTTATGGGGCCCCTTAAGAAGCTCTTTGACAGCATTCTCGACTGCGATGTTTGGGCTGCCTGCTATTATGGTTCTTTTTTCATAAGAAAACTTCTCATCCTGTCCAAGTGAGGCAAAGTATATTTTAATTTCAAGGCTTGAGGGAAAATTATTATTGTCTTTGGCCAGTCCCCTTTTAAAAAATTCAAGTATTTTCTGCCATAAGGTCTGAATTGTGTCCTGATGGGCACCCTGCTCTTCAGCAACAGTTCCCTGTCCGGCTGTTTCTGTAAACTCAATGGCATCTTCAGTGACTATATCTGTGCCTTGGCCCCAAACAGCAGCAGTTTCATTGCTTTTATCCGCGTTTTCTTCGGAAGGAGCATAAAAAGACTTGAACCTGTTATTTATATTCTTTATGAATGAGGGGTTTTCAATGCTGTAAAACACAAAGGAGATTATTATGATAAAAACAATCAGCACCAGGACAAATTTTGCAAACCTGTTTTTCTTCCTGGGCTTTTTTTTAAAAAGTTGTTCTTCATCTCTCATAAAACCTTTAAGCCTGTTGGTTTAAATTCGTGTTTATAAATCCTTGAGTAAAATTATGTTTCTGTGTTTTTCCGGAAACTGGTGCCCGGGGTTTGCCGTTACAAGCGGTATTTTCATAAAATCAGATACTGATATAAAAACAGCATCATAAACTGTTATATTGTCCCTGTAGGCAATATCAAGAGCTGCTTTTAATAAATGTTCCGTCATGCTCACCAAAGTAATATCAAGCGCAAAAAAGTATTCAAGACTCTCCCTGGCCTCTGAGGAGGAAAGATTTTTATTATACCTTAAGGCATTGCTTATTTCATATACTGCAAGTTCGGGGGCGTAAAGGGAAACATCCCCTTCTTTATATAAGCCCAGAAGTGACAGCGCGTTTTGGCGCCAGTCTTCATCATAATGACTGTACCATTTTATTATCACTGAACTGTCCAGTATATATTCCAAACTATCATACCTTCCTTGACTTGCGCAACCTGTTTATTTCTTCAACTCCATCCCAGCCTTTATTTTTCCTGCTCATTTTATCAAAGAACTGCATTGCGTCTTCTATCTTCTTTTTCCTGAGCATCTTCTTTTCTTCTTCACGCTTCTGAGATATAAAGCTTGCCACTGCCTCCCTGATGAATTCAGACCTGTTGATGCCGCTTTTATCTGAAGCAGTATCAAGAGAGTTGAGCAGATCATTATTTATATTTAAATTTATTTTTGGCATTTAACTTTTCCTTATTTAAATATTTATATATTTGACGCAATGCAAGTTAGAAAAATATAATTTCCGTTGTTGTGCAAAAAAGCTTTCTGATATCTGCCTGCACTGCTATGTTATATATACCATATATTTTTAATAAAGTATATAGAATATATGTATGCAGTCAGTTAAATTATACATATATTGAATACACATAAAAAGCATATATCTCAGGGCACGGCGGGCAACATTATTAAATAGCATCACAGGTACGTGTGATTAAGATTAGCAATAAGCAATATTTTTGGAAATGAATTATAATTGTTTATTTAAGCCCCATGAGGGTTTTAAGATTGCTGTAAGACTCCCGGGCTTCTTCATACTTCGGATACAGGGCAAGAGCTGCTTCAAGTTCAATTTTTGCTTCCTCATACCTTGTCTCATAAATTAACTGCATAGCATTAGCGTAATGCATGCTTGCTGAATCAATTATTTCTTTGCACTCTTTATATCTGGCATAAAAAGAGTCAATGAGCTCCTGTTTTTTTTCATCTGAAAGCTTTGAATTATTAACTGCTATTTCAGCTTTCCTGTAGGTACTCCTTGCAAGCCCGAAGTCACCCTCTGCATAATAGGCGTCTGCATCTGATATAAGGCCTGTAATTTTTTCAGGGACTTCTTCCACAGACTCTGTGGCGCTTTCAGCTTCTGGAGCAGTTGTTGCTTCCGCCGTGGTTTGCGCTGAAGTTTCTTTTATGGTTTCCGCCTGTGTTGTTGTCTCAGCTACACCAACAGCTTTCTTTTTGCATCCTGCTGCTGAAAACGCCAGCAGGACTGCAAGAACACAGATAACGCTTATAATAAATATATTTATAACCTTAGCGGATATATTTTTTGCCTTACTCATGAGTTTTTTAGCCTCTTTTATTATTGTTTTATGTTTTATAAAAATTTATTACCGAATTATATAAAAATACTGCTTTTTTTAAAATACTGAATTTATATTAATAAGGGTAGCTTCAGGCTGGCAGTATATCCTGAAGGGCGAGTACTTTCCTTCCCCAAGCCCTTTTGATATATAGAGCGCAAATTTTTCAAAGTAAAAAAGCCCGGAGGCATACTTTACAGGTATATTTGCGCCGGATATAAGGGCTCCTGTTAAAGGAAGCCTGACCTGTCCCCCATGCGTATGGCCCGCTATTACAATATCGGTTTTATTTTTTACAAAATCAACAAATAAATCCCTGTCAGGAGTATGGGTTATGCATATGGTTATTTTACTGCTGTCTGCAAGGTTGTGGATATGGCTGCTGCCGCGTTTTAAAACCTGGCTGTAGCTGGCCCTGCCTGAGCCGCTTGCAAGAGGTTTGCTTTTTCCCCAGCCGAATGCATAACCGGTGTCAGCTTTTTTTATAACGGCATCATCAACTCCAATTACCTCAATTTTATTTAATTCATTCAGGTAATCAGCCCCGCTGTTTCCGGGAGGAGTAAAGTCCAGGATAACTTTTTCATTTTGTAAAGCTATAATTCCGATACTTTTAAGTTTTTCAATAAGTATATCTATGCTGTTTTGCCTTCTGTATTTTTTCTGCCTCTTAATCATATTCTTTATAAATTCAGTCGGCCTTTTATGGTAATAGTCATGAACCCCGAACACGGCAAACTTACCAAGTTTTGCATTAAGGCCTGAAAGCATTTCAATAAGGTAATCAAAGTATGCATCTTTTTCCACCAGATCTCCTGTGAAAAAGATAAGGTCAGGGTTTAAATTGGAAAGGCTTTTTATAAAACTAAAGAGCTTTCTGCCGTTTCTGTCTTTCCTTAAGTGAAAATCTGTAAGGTGAAGTATTTGCAGAATTGTTGTACTCTTTTTATTACTTTTTCCACCTTTTATATTTACTGTAATTTCTGAAAGCTTAAAATTTGCAGGCTCAAATACAAATGCATACCATATTAGAAGGGTAAGCAAAAATGCTGCTGCAGCAGCTATTAATATTATTATATAAATGCTCATAATACGTTATGTTCCGGGTCTTTTTTAAACAGAGGTAGATTATATAATATCCAGAAATAAGTCAATGGAAAAAGGTGCAGCATGTAGCGCTCAGTTGACCATGCAAACTCTGCAATCAGTCCAAGTGATAAAAACAGGGCAATAAAGCCCGGTATTATAAATGCGGGAAATACAAGGTTTGAGCCGGTAAAGGTTTTTTTAATGTTTATTATAAGAAGTATTAAAAGCACTGCCCATATAATGCCATAGCATGAACCCAGAAATGCCCGTGCAGAGTCATAAGCAGAGAAAAATAGCTGGGATGCCATTGCTACTGATGCATGGGCAAAATCAAATGCCTGCTCCTGCGCAGGGCCCGAAGACAAAAGCTCTGCCCATTCATTGCTTGCAAAGCCCAGCCCCAGCATTTTTTTTAAAGCATGCCAGGGAAGAGAAAGTATTAGATAAAATAATGGCGGAAAAAGCATAGAATAAATAAAGCATTTGCGCGCAGCCTTTAAATTATATTTACCTTCATTAATATATTTTCTTATCCCGTATACGGTGCTGAAAATAAAAAATATTATAAGGAAAAGAGCGCCCTCAGATCTTATCTGGGCAAGCATTGTAAAAAACAGCGCCGATGTAAAAAGCAGCCTGAATCCGTACGGCCTGCTGCATCCGGGTATATTCATGTCCTGCTTTAAATGCAGGTAAAAAAAGTAAACTGCAATAAAGAAAACGACTGCAAAGACAAGGTTTGTGTACTCAAGATAGCCATGATCCATGACAACAGGCAGCCCGCAAAGCATCAGGACAAATACCGAAGATACAGGCTTTGTAAATCTTTTAGCAAAACAATAGTAAAGCACAAAGATAAGCGATAAGTAAAAAAGCGGAAACAGTATTTTTACCAGCCGCTCGTCTGCATATCCGAGCCATATATAAATCCAGGTCTGGGAAAGAGGTAGATAAAGCGGGTATGAAAGATGCGAAAAACCGTAGCTGTGGGAGGTGTAAAAGCTTGTTACGCTGCCGTCTAAAAAAAATGCCCGCCCTTTTAAGCTCCAGCATGATACTGCGTCCCAGAACCTTATGGGAAAAAGAAATGTAAAAAAAAGCACCGCAGCAAAACAAAGCGCTATAAAAAACCAGATAACTGCAGTAAGTATAAGACCGGTTTTTCCGGGAGTCACGTTTTTTACATCTTTAAAACATGCCGCAGTTTTATTATTTAATTTTCCATAAATTGCTATAATGCAGAACCCCATAAAGCATACTGCAGTAAATAACAGGGCAAGCATAAAACTGAATTTTATCTTTGCCATTGAAAGCAGCATCAGGAAATTTGATATTATAAATATCCCGGCATAAAAGCTTATAAAGCAAATAAAGAGAGTTTGTGAAAAGGATGAAAGCTGTCTGTATCCGTTTCCGGCACTTCCGGGCAAGCAATAAGGTACTGCCCCTCCTGCGCCACCGTATGCCGGCCGTCCTTTCCTTAAAAGCAGGAAATAAATGGCAATATAGCCTGCAAAAATAAATGATGCAAGGGCAAGAAAAAGCCTTATGTATATAAAAACCTGCATAATCAGGAAAATAGTAACAATTCCCCGACATGATAACAATAATAAAAATACTTTAAAAAAAAACAATTCAATTCGTGAAATGTAAATTTTGCACCAGACTTTGCATTCTACACCATAAAAACTTCATTCTCATTTGTTTTCTGTAATCATGCAACGAATTTGGCGATTTCGCGTACCTAACGTTACACTTGAGGATATATCAGTGGAAATGGTCTATAAATCGGTACTCCTCCCCCAATTGGCCTATCAATGTGCACTGTTCCCCGAGCTCTTAGCGCTGCAAGACCAAAATCCGTCACTGAGTTACAACCCCGAATCATGAGTGACTCCAGATTTTGATTCATTGTTGAAATTGCTTGAACACCTCGATCCGTCACTCCAAT
>JACVJB010000043.1 GCA_015711775.1 Actinomycetota bacterium
CTTTTTTATCCCTGTATTTAATACCCTGTGGCCACTGCGCCCAGCTTTCAGCAGACATTTTTTGCAAAAAATATTCCCTGAATGCTTTAAAAGATGCATAATCGTTAAGCCATAAAGTGTTATTGATGTCGCAGTAATTTTCATAATCCTCTTTAAGCTCTTTATTTTTTAAAGATAAAAAATTACTGAAAGCGTCCTTTAAAACTGTTTTTTTTATTTTTTCAGCACTGGCATAATCTGCTCTTTCGCTGTAGCTGCATGCATTGCCTGCCCTGTATTTTAAATCAGGGGAAGGCATTTGCTCTTTTTTTAAAAGCCCTTCCTCAAACAGCAGTTCCGGACTTATAAAAAGCGTATTTCCTGCAAAGGCGGACGGAGAGGCATATGGGGAGTAGGCCTTTGAGGCTGTTGTGGGATTTAAAGGAAGCACCTGCCAGAATGACTGTCCGGATTTATGCAGAAAATCTGCAAACCTGTAAGCATCCTTTCCAAAATCGCCTGCGCTATAAACAGAAGGAAGGGAGGATATATGCAGAAGCAGGCCGCAGGCTCTTTTTTTTAAAAAAATTTCTTTTTCTGCCATGGAATAAACTTTTGTTAAAAACTTAATGTTTGGGGCAGTGCAATATTGAGCATGTTCAGCAGTTCTTTGAATTTACTGTCCCATTTTCCGTCATATGATTTTTCTGAATTTTCGGCTTCCCTGAAAACAATGTCTCTTATGCTTATTATCCTGTTTCGGGTTTTCCATAATTTGGGTAAAAGCCCGGCTTTTTTGATTGCTGTTAAAAACTCTGCAAGGATTTCCAGCAGTTTGATGTTTTTATAATCTGCGGCAATAAGGGCTGTTATTTCCTCAAGTTTCTTTTCAGCCAGTATTTCAAAACTTTCCCTGTTTATGAAATCAATGGTTTCTGTTTTTAATATTATATTTTTTATCTCATCAAGATTTTTTTCAGTCATACCTTTTTCTTTAAGCCTGTAATACAGAAGTATCTCGCCGCTGAACTCCTCGACTGCGCCGAATATTCCGTCAAGAAAGTATTTCTGGAGCTTTTTTTCGCTTAAGTCATCAATTATTTTCCCGTAGTTATAAAAAAGATTTGAAATAACAGGTTTTATTGCAGATGTTTCGCTTAGCAAAGCCTGTTCAGCAAGCAATAACTGGCAGTCCTTTAAAAAATCCTTAATTGTGTAGCGGTTGCCCTTAAAATATAACTGAAGAAATTTTTCAAGCTTTTCTTTCTTTGTTTTGTTATCCATTGATTTGTCAGCAGCTATCTTTTTTATTGAAGCATTTAAAGCCAATACAGTTTTTTTAAGCAGGGTGATTACTTTACTTACTTCATCAATTTTTACAAAAGACGATGCGCTTGCCGGACTGAGTACATCCTTATTTTTAAAATTATATGCTGCTATTTCCGCATGAACCCCTTCAAGAGTCAGAACTGAAAACGCATCAGCTTTTGCGGCAATAATTTCACCATGATCCATTTTTATCTTTTCAGTTTTTAAATTCTTTATTCTGCATGAAAATATATCCGGGGGGCTTTCTTTAAAAAGTATCTCAAAAGCAATATAAGCAAGCATTTTTTTAAAATCATAAAGAGCCGTGACAGCATATTTTTCATAAATACTTTTTCCGTTAATATATGAGGCAATATTGGCTTTTGCATTTTTTAAAATGTCTTTAAATTCAGATTCAAAATCCTGCGACGTCAGATTTTCTGCAAGTTCTATTGTTCTGCAGGCATGGCGCATTACCTGTATTGATTCTACACCTGAAATCTCATCAAAAAACCACCCGTCGCTTGATTGCATAAGCATTGCGTGCCGATACATTTCAAGAAGTTTAAGCACCTTGACCGCCTGCCTATTTTTATTGTTTTTGCCTGTAAACCGCTCTGCTGCTCCTGCAATAACTGAGCCCGAATAATCCTGCACAAATTTATTTAAAAAACTGCTGACATTTTTTTCTGAACGGTCATTAATAACATCGATATATTCATAAACGGGTTCCCAGACATTCTTTATTGAGGGTTTTATGTATTTTTTCATTTCCTGTTCGTATACGATACCTGCTTTTTCAGCCAGCCCGTCAATTGCTTCTCTCAGGAATTTTCTCCACTTTTGGTTCCACCCTTTCTCATATCCGGAAGCTGTTGAGCAGCCGCAGTCCTCTTTCCACCTGCAGACTCCATGGCTGCAGCTCCAGGATGAGTTTTGTTTTATTTTTACTTCAAAAACAGGGCTGTATTTTTCAAGATACTGGCCAAAAACAGTAAGAGTGCCGGGGTAAGTATTTTCAAATGTATCAAGAGCATATGAAAGCGCCATATCACCAAACTTGTGGTGATGGCCGAAAGTTTCTCCATCGCTTGCCACGCAAACAATCTCTGGGGGATTAATATTTTCCTGTGATGACTTTTTAAAAGCGTCCGGCAGCAGGCTGGAGTATGGCGCCTCAATTAAAGTCTTTACAAAAGAGTATCCGTCTTCAAGAAGGCTGCCGAATGACATTTTTGTGGATATATCATTATCATAAAAAAATATAACAATGCTGCTTCCGTTTTCAAGCCTGCACAGATAAGGCATTCTTGTATCAACAGTGCCATCGCTTACATCAGTCCAGACCAAACTATCCCTGCCGGAAATCTGTCTTATTGCTGCCGCCTGGTTGGGAGACAGGATTGTAAACTTTATTCCAAAGTCTGCAATTACTTCAAGAGTCTGATTGTCAACTGCAGTTTCAGAAAGCCATATGCCCTCCGGTTTTCTTTTAAAATTTGCCTCAAAATCCTTTACTGCCCAGAGCGTCTGTATATATTTATCTTTTTTTGATGCAAGAGGCATGATTATATGGTTATATATCTGGGCAATTGCGCTGCCGTGACCGCCAAATCTTTCGCGGGCCGCCCTGTCGGCATCAATTATTGCTCTGTAAGTATCAATATCATGAGACTTTATCCAGGAAAGAAGTACCGGCCCGAAATTAAAACTCATCCTTGAGTAATTATTGAATATTTTTTTAATCTTTTTATCCCCATCAAGGATATGGGAGCTGCTGTTTGCGCTGTAGCATTGCTCATTTATCTTTTCATTCCAGTCATGATAGGGATAAGCGTCTTCCTGTATTTCTATTGTTTCAAGCCACGGGTTTGCCCTTGACGGCTGATAAAAGTGTCCGTGTATGCAAATATGCCTTTTTATGCTCATTAGGATCCCGGTTTATTGTTTTAAATATATAACTGCAAGGGGAGGCAGAGTTATTGAAACAGAATAAGGTTTTGAATGTGAAGGCACTTTTACAGCTTTTACCTCACCGAAATTTCCATGCCCGCTGCCCCCGTAAATTTCAGCATCGCTGTTTAGTATCTCCTTCCATCTGCCCGGTTCAGGCGCGCCAATCCTGTAATTATACCTGGGTGTCGGAGTGAAGTTGCATGCCACTATAATAATACTGCCGGTTTTTTTTTCGCCCTCTGTAACTGTTTTAAGTTTTCTTGCAAAAAAAAGCGCGCTCTGGCTGCTGTCGCTGTAATCTATCCATTCAAATTCCTCCGGCAGAAAATCATTTGAATGTAAGGCTTTTTCTGTCCTGTATATATTATTTAAATCCCTGACAAGGTTCAAAATACCTGCGTTTGCATTGTTTTCAAGCAGGCTCCAGTCAATACCAGCCTCATGGTCCCATTCCCTGTACTGGCCTATTTCGTTTCCCATAAAAAGAAGCTTCTTTCCCGGAAAGCCATACATATATGCAAGAAGAAGCCTTAAGTTTGCAAATTTCTGCCAACTGTCACCAGGCATTTTTTCAAGAAGGCTTTTTTTGCCATAAACAACCTCATCATGTGAAAGCGGCAGCACAAAGTTTTCAAAGAAAGCGTACCAGAATGTAAATGTAAGTTCATTGTGATGAAACTTCCGGTATACCGGATCCTTTTCAAAATACTGCAGGCTGTCATGCATCCAGCCCATGTTCCACTTCATGCCAAATCCCAGCCCTCCCATATAAACAGGTTTTGTAACAGCGGGCCAGGCGGTAGATTCTTCAGCAAAAGTCTGTACGCCGTTATGATTTTTATAAACTGCAGTGTTTAATTCCTTCAGAAAATCTATTGCTTCAAGGTTTTCCCGGCCTCCAAATTTATTTGGTATCCACTGCCCATCTTTTCTTGAGTAATCAAGATAAAGCATTGAAGCAACTGCATCCAGCCGCAGGCCGTCAACATGATACTTGTCAAGCCAGAAAAGCGCGCTGCTTATCAGAAATTCTCTGACTTCGCGTCTTCCATAATTAAAAATAAGGCTTTTCCAGTCCGGGTGAAAACCCTTTCTGGGATCTTTATGTTCATACAACTCTGTACCGTCAAACATTGCAAGCGCATGCATATCGTTTGGAAAATGCGAGGGAACCCAGTCAAGTATTACCCCGATATCACTGTTATGAAGACAGTCTATTAGATACATAAAATCCTGGGGAGTGCCCAGTCTTGAGGTGGGGGCAAAATAGCCGGTTGTCTGGTATCCCCAAGAACCGTAAAAGGGATGCTCCATAACCGGCATCAGCTCGACATGGGTAAACCCGCTATTTTTAATATATGCGGTAAGTTCTTCAGCCAGCTCCCTGTAGGAAAGCGACCTGTTTGCGTCACGGGCAATTCTTTTCCAGGAAGGCGCGTGAAGCTCATATATGCTGAAAGGGGCTTCAAGACTGTTGTGCAAATGTCTTTTTTCCATCCATGGTAAGTCATTCCAGTTGTACTCTGTGTCCCAGACTATCGAGGCTGTTTTTGGGGGCGTCTCACAGAAAAATGCAAAAGGATCTGCCTTATGTATATGAATGTTGCCTATTTTTGATTTTATATGGAATTTGTACATGCAGCCTTTTGAAATGCCCGGCACAAATGTCTCCCATATTCCCGACTGATCCCATCGGGGCCCCATGGTATTTGCATCAATGTTCCATCCGTTAAAATCTCCTGTAACAGAAACACTTTCAGCATTTGGAGCCCATACGCTGAAATGCACTCCTTCTATGGCGTTGCCTGCGCTGTCTGCTGTTTTATAAATATGCGCGCCCAGTTTTTCATAAAGCTTATAATGGCTTCCGTTTTTAAAAAGATATATATCATAATCACTGAAATGATTTATACCGGCGTAGCTCTGAGCATTTTGTACAGGTTTTTCTTTCATATATAAAATAATACAATAAGTGCATTACTTTGTATATTGCCGCATAAAATTACCGGGATTAAAATATTGATATTGTGTGAAAAAATACTAAAAATGTCCGGCATTTACACAAATGGCATCATGTAGTATATTCAAAACGGCAAAAAGAAAGGATAAAATTTATGAAGGTTGCATTTTGTGTATCCGAAGCTGTACCTTTTGCAAAAACAGGTGGGCTTGCAGACGTGGCTGGCGCGCTTCCGCAGGCTTTAAAAAAGGCAGGAGCGCAGACAATAATACTGATGCCGGCATATGAATTTTTCTTTTCGCAGGGACATGACCTGAGAAGGCTGGCAGGCCCTGTCACTGTGCAGATGAACGAATACTGCAACGAAGAATTCGACCTTTATAAAGCGTTTATTAATGACACTGATTTCTATTTTGTGAAAAACCCGAAGTTTTTTGACAGGGAAAATCTTTACGGAACTCCGCAGGGAGATTATTATGACAATGACATAAGGTTTGCCTTTTTTTCAAAGGCAATATTTGAAGCTTTAAAAAAAATAAATTTTATACCGGATATTATTCATCTTCATGACTACCATTTCGGCCTTGCGGCACTGCTTCTCAAGGATTTAAAGAGCAAGGCTTCCGGAAGCTATAAGGGTAAAAGCGAAAGCGAAATTATTATAAATGCCAAATGTGTCTTTACAATACACAACATTGCATACCAGGGAGTGTATGATAAGGCTATACTTGAAAGGGCAGGCATAAGCTATGACTACTATAACATGGAAGGCATTGAGTTTTATGGCAGGGTAAACTATATGAAAAGCGGTATTGTGTATTCAGATAAGATAACAACAGTAAGCCCCACTTATGCAAAAGAAATTCTTACTCCGCAGTATGGATACGGTCTTGACGGTATACTTAATAAACGCAGGCAGGATTTGTCCGGGATAATAAATGGAATCGACTACAGTATATGGAACCCTGAAACTGACAGAAACATTGCTGCAAATTACAGCGCTCAGGATACTTCAGGCAAACAGGATTGCAAACTTGCGCTTATTGAAAAGATGTTTGGCGACGCACAGCAACCCGGGATTTTCCAGAAAGCGGATATTCTAAAAATACCGGTTGCAGGTATGGTATCCAGGCTTTCAGAGCAGAAAGGCATAGACCTTATTGTGCAGGCAATAAAAAGCATTATGGAAAATGATATATATCTGGTAATACTGGGCACAGGGGATGAAAAATATCACAGCCTTTTAAAGGATTTGTCTAAAAAATATTGCAGCAGGCTAAGTCTTGTCATAGGATATTCAGAAAAAATGGCGCGTGAGATTTATGCGGGCTCTGATATATTCCTCATGCCTTCAAATTACGAACCCTGCGGGCTTGGACAGCTTATAAGCTTAAAATATGGTACAATACCAGTGGTGCGCGACACTGGCGGCCTGGCTGATACAATAATTGATATAAAATCCCGGCAGGATATCAAAAAGAAGGGGCAGGGTTTTAAATTTACGGATTATTGCCCACAGGAATTTTACAGGGCGCTTGAGCGCGCTCTTGAATTTTACAGGAACCGGGACATTTGGCATGAAATAATGGCTAATGCCATGCAGCAGGATTTTTCTTGGGATTATTCGGCTGCAGAATATATAAGGCTTTACAGAAGTCTTACGAGAGAGTAAT
>JACVJB010000044.1 GCA_015711775.1 Actinomycetota bacterium
TTGGACTAAAACCATCCCCTGCATCAACACAGGTGCTCCAGAGAGACAGGCATGCCCAGGTTCTTTGTGCAATTGCAATCTGCGGGGGTACGCTTGAAAAAATTGCGCTTGAAGTGCGGGGCCTTCAGAGAACTGATACAAAAGAGGTGGAGGAAGCTTTTTCAAAAGGCCAGAAGGGTTCATCTGCAATGCCTCATAAGAGAAACCCCATAATATGTGAGAGAATATGCGGGCTGGCAAGAATACTACGGTCAAATGCCCTTGCCTCTTTTGAAAATATGGCTCTCTGGCATGAAAGGGACATATCGCATTCGTCTGCAGAGAGGATAATAATACCTGACAGCTTTATACTGTTGGACTATATTCTGGATAAAACGGAAGGTGTGGTAAAAAATTTCAGGGTGCTTGATAAAAATATGTCAAGAAACCTCATGAAATACGGCGGTATAATATTTTCTCAGAGGGTACTTCTTGAACTCATTAACAGGGGATTTTCAAGAGACGAAGCCTATCAGACAGTTCAGTCCTGCGCGCTTAAAGCATGGGACCAGGAGGGCAGTTTTAAGGATAATATTTTAAATGAAAAAAAAGTTACCGACATGCTTGACCAAAGAGAAATTGAAAATCTGTTTGATGTAAATTATCATCTACAGCATATAGACGATATTATAAAAAGGCTTGATGAAATAGATTTGAAGGAGAATTAATATTGCTGCACTTTTATCGTTTAAGCGATAAGAGTTTTGAGTATTGTTTCAATATTGAAACAACAGGCCCGCTGTCGGCGCAGGAACTTGAAATTCTTAAATGGCTACTTACAGAAACATTTGAGCCGCAAAAATTCAGTGATAAAACTTTTCTTAAATCAAATAATACAGAATATAACCATCAGATAATTGAGCTGGGCCCACGGCTTAATTTTGAAACAGCTTATTCATCAAATGCAGTATCAATATGCAGAAACTGCGGACTTTTAAAAGTTACAAGGCTGGAAAGATCAAGAAGGCACCTTATAAAGTACGGCCCCGAATGTAAAGATATTGCAGCAAGCAGGCAAAAATTCATAGATAATAATCATGACAGGATGACTGAATGTGTTTACGACAGCCCTCTTACCTCATTTGAAACAGGCATATCAGCCTCCGAAGTTTATTAAATAAAACTTATTGAAAAAGGAAGTTCTGCGCTCAAGGAAATAAACGCCCGGCTTGGCCTGGGTTTTGACTTGTGGGACATAGACTTTTACTGCAATCTTTTTGTGAATTATTTTAAGAGAAACCCCACAAGTGTTGAATGTTATCAGTTGAGCCAGGCAAACAGCGAACATTCAAGGCACTGGTTTTTTAAGGGCCGTATGGTAATTGACGGTATAGTGCAGGACAAGACACTGATGCAGATAATAAAGTCCACTCTTGATGCAAATCCTTCAAACAGTATTATTGCCTTTAAGGACAATTCCGGGGCAATTGAAGGATATGATATTGAAACAATTTATCCCTCGCTATGTTCGGCAGGTTCGCCTTTTGTCGGGCAGAAGCGCAAGTATCATATTATTTTTACTGCTGAGACGCATAATTTCCCAAGCGGTGTGGCGCCTTTTCCAGGCGCTGAAACAGGTACCGGCGGCAGGATAAGGGATGTGCAGGCAACCGGAAGGGGAGGCCTTGTTGTCGCAGGCACTGCAGGGTATGCAACAGGCAATCTTAATATTGAAGGCTATGATATACCGGGTGAGGATAGAAGTTTTATATACCCGCACAACCTTGCCTCACCCTTAAAAATAATGATTGAACAGAGCAACGGGGCCTCGGATTACGGCAATAAATTTGGCGAACCTCTTATTCAGGGCTTTACCAGAACATATGGCGCAAGAATGCCTGACGGGGACAGGCGTGAGTGGATTAAACCCGTCATGTTTACAGGAGGTGTGGGCCAGCTTGACAGCATGCATACAGAAAAATCCGTTCCCGAAAAGGGAATGCTTGTACTCCAGGTTGGAGGACCGGCTTACAGAATAGGAATGGGCGGCGGCTCTGCCTCAAGCATGATACAGGGGCAGAACCTGGAGGAGCTTGATTTTAATGCCGTACAGCGCGGCAATGCTGAAATGGAGCAGAAATTAAATCGTGTGGTAAGAGCATGCATCGAAATGGGCGATAAAAACCCAATCCTCAGTATACATGATCAGGGAGCAGGCGGCCCCTGCAATGTGCTTACCGAGATTGTGGATCCTGCCGGCGGCAGGATAAATATAAGGAATATAAATGTTGGGGACAAGACCATGTCAGTTGCGGAAATATGGGTTGCAGAGTACCAGGAAAGAAATGCATTCCTTATTTATCCGGAAAAGCTGGAGCTGTTCAGGAATATTTGCATTAGGGAAAAAGTAAACTGTGAAGTACTTGGAGAGGTAACAGGGGACGGCAGGATAGTCGTATATGACAGTAATGATAAAACAACTCCTGTGGACCTTGAGCTTGAAAAAATACTTGGCGATATGCCTGCAAAAAAATTTGAATTTGAAAGAATTAAAAAAATAACTGCGCCGCTTAAGATACCGCAAACACTTACGCCAGGCCAGGCATTAAAGCAGGTTTTTGCGCTGCCTTCAGTAGGATCAAAAGGATACCTGGTTAGAAAAGTTGACAGAAGCGTTACTGGGCTTGTGGCAAGGCAGCAGTGCTGTGGCCCCCTTCAGCTTCCTGTCAGCGATGTTGCCGTAATTGCACAGAGCCATTTCGGATTAACAGGCGCTGCAATATCAATTGGGGAGCAGCCATTAAAAATCCTGATCAATCCCTGCGCCGGCGCAAGGATGGCAGTAAGCGAAGCTCTGACAAATATTGTATGGGCAAAAATAAATGGTCTTTCCAATGTAAAATGTTCGGTTAACTGGATGTGGCCCGCAAAGCTTGAAGGTGAAGGTGCGGATCTCTGGGATGCTGCAAATGCGCTTGCGGAAATTATGAAGGATCTCAGCATCGCTGCAGACGGGGGAAAAGACAGTGTTTCAATGGCTGCGCAGGTTGGAAGCCAAATAGTAAAGTGCCCGCCGCAAGTTGTTGTGTCAGCTTATGCTACAGTGCCTGATATAAATGCGGTTATAACTCCTGATATCAAAATGCCGGGAAAAAGCAGCCTTATGCTTATTGATATTTCGCGTGGCAAAAAAAGGCTGGGCGGTTCGGCATTTGCGCAGATTCTTGCGCAGACAGGAAATCAGTGTCCTGATATTGAAAATCCCCAAGATCTTAAAAACTCTTTTAATGCGGTACAGGAGCTCATTGCGAAAAATCTTATTCTTGCCGGCCACGACAGAAGCGACGGCGGGCTCATTACAACCGTATGCGAAATGATCATGCCTTCATTCTGCGGAGCAGATATTTTCCTGTCTTCAGAAACGGGGCAGGAAGGAGTTTTTGCTGAGCTTTTCTGCGAGGAGGCCGGCCTTGTAATTGAATATGATGCCGGTAGAGAGCAGGAAATTGTAAATATCTTAAAAAAATATGGCCTGTATTACAGGGCAATTGGAAAGACAAGCACCGAAAAAAGGCTTATTATAAAAAATAATGAAGAAATAATTGAAAATCTTAAAACCTCAGACCTTATTTTATGGTGGGAAGCTACAAGCGATGAACTTGAAAAATTTCAGCAGAACCCTGCTTATGCCCTCATTCAGCGGCAGAATCACCTTAAAAATAATCCCAACTACAGTTTAAGTTTTACCCCAACCCCGGCAGAAGAGGCGCTAATTAACTCTGCAGAAAAACCGAAGGTTGCAATTATACGTGAAGAGGGAAGCAACGGCGACAGGGAAATGGCAAGCGCCTTCTATATGGCTGGGTTTGAAGTATGGGATATTACAATGTCTGACTTATTAATTGGCAGTGCTTCTCTTGAAAATTTCAGGGGAGCAGCTTTTGTCGGGGGATTCTCATACGCTGATGTTCTTGACAGCGCAAAAGGCTGGGCGGCAATAATTAAATTTAATAAAAAACTTTCAGAGATGTTTGAAAAATTTTACAGCAGGGATGATACATTTTCACTTGGCGTATGCAACGGCTGTCAGCTTGTGTCTCTGCTTGGATGGGTGCCATGGAGGGGCATTGAAGAGAAGTTTCAGCCAAGATTCATTTCCAATCCTTCGCAAAGATTTGAATCAAGATGGTCTACAGTAAAAATACAGAAGAGCCCTTCAATAATGCTTAAAGGCATGGAAGGCTCGATTCTGGGAATATGGGTTGCCCACAGGGAAGGGCACCTGCACTGCAGTGACGAGATACTGGAACAAATTCACAATAAAAACTTAGCTCCTGTTGTCTACATTGATGAGAAAGGAAATCCCTGCAGCTCGTATCCGCGCAATCCAAACAGCTCTCCCGGCGGTATCACTGCCCTTTGCTCGCCTGACGGCAGGCATCTGGCCATGATGCCTCACCCTGAAAGGGCGTTTTTGCTATGGCAATGGCCGTGGATGCCGCAAAACTGGAAAAACCGGCTTAAAAGCTCACCATGGCTTCATATGTTTAAAAATGCAAGAAAATGGTGCGGAGATTAGACTTAAAGGGGACTGTACCTCTTTTTTAATTTTTAATTTTTATAAGATTTTATTCTTTGTATAATTAATAAATTAAATTAATCCGGTTAAAACAGAACCATAGAAAAAACAGGAAAAGGATATGTGTGAAAATAACGAAATAAAAAAACCTGGTGAGAAATGCGGGGTATTCGGTATATATTCAGCAAATAAGAGTGTTGCCGAATTTATTTTTTATGGACTTCAGGCGCTGCAGCACAGGGGCCAGGAAAGTGCAGGAATTGCTGTTTCTGATGGGGAAGACATACTGGTATTTAAAGATCTCGGCCTTGTCTCTCAAGTCTTCTCAGAGCAGAATCTTGCGCCACTTCAGGGCAGCATAGGCATAGGGCACACAAGATACTCCACCACAGGATTAAATATCTGGGATAATTCCCAGCCGCTTTACAGGATGTTTAAAGATGAAGTCTTTGCGATAGCCCACAATGGGAACCTGACAAATACTGAAAACCTGAGAAAACAGCAGATGCGCAAGGGCATAAGATTTGAAACATCCACTGATACTGAGGTTATTGCTTCCCTCATAGAAAGCTCTTTATGCGAAACTCTTGAAGAAGCTGTAAAAGAAGCCATTTACAAAATAAAAGGTTCCTATTCGCTTGTAATACTATTAAAGGACAAACTTTTTGCAATAAGGGATCCGCATGGGTTCAGGCCCATGGTGCTCGGACAAAAGGAAGGGGATCACATTATTGCCTCAGAAACATGTGCGCTCGATATAATAGATGCGAAATTTATAAGGGAAGTTGACCCGGGTGAAATAATAATAATTGACAGAAACGGATTGCGCTCGCAGATGATGCTTGATGTTGACAGAATATCAATGTGTGTTTTTGAGCTCATTTATTTTGCGCGTCCAGACAGCTACCTTTATAACAAAAACATTTTTGAAATAAGGCATAAAATGGGAAGGCAGCTTGCAATTGAAAGCCCTGCTGAAGCTGATATGGTAATCGGGGTGCCTGATTCCGGCACTCCTGCGGCACAGGGGTTTTCAGCCGAGTCAGGGATTCCCTATACGGACGGACTCATAAAAAACAGGTATATCGGAAGGACATTTATACAGCCCACCCAGGAAATAAGGCAGATAGGAGTGAGGCTTAAACTTAATCCATTAAAGGAAATAATACGGGGCAAAAGGCTGGTAGTGGTGGATGATTCAATTGTAAGGGGAACCACTTCAAAAAAAGTAATACAAATGCTTTATAATGCCGGCGCAAAACAAATACATATGAGGATAACATCACCGCCACTGCTGTTTCCCTGCTACTACGGAATTGATATGGCAACAAAAAAAGAATTTATTGCAAGCTACAGGACACTTGAAGATATAAGGAAATACCTTAACCTTGACAGCCTTCGCTACCTTTCTATTGAAGGCCTGGTAAGCGCTATCGGCCAGTCAAGGGATAAGTTCTGTTTTGCCTGCTTTAACGGTGATTATCCTGTTGCCATAGATGAAGAGATGCAGCATGAAAAAGATTATCTTAAAAAACAGGACTTTGGCAGTATGGATAAGATGCCTATCAGATGAAAAAGCTTTAAAATACCTGGCAAAAGTATGAACAGTATAAGGATGGGAATTTGAAGAAATATTCATATAAAAGCAGCGGTGTCAGCCTTCAGAATGCAGACAGGACAATTGAGCTGATTAAAAAACCTGTACTGGCAACATTTAATAGAAATGTTTTAAATGACCTGAGCTCATTTGCGGGCCTTTACAGCCTTGACAAAGACAGATTCAGCCAGCCTGTTCTTGTATCATCTACTGATGGGGTGGGGACAAAACTGCTGCTTGCAAAACAGACTGGTATTTACGCAGATATCGGTCAGGATCTGGTTGCAATGTGCGTAAATGACATTATATGTTGTGGCGCCGTACCCCTTTTTTTCCTTGATTATATTGCCTGCGGAAAGCTCGTACCTGAAACTATAGAAATGATTGTGGCATCAATTGCGAAAAGCTGCATTGAATGTGAGGCCTCCCTTATAGGCGGAGAGACTGCAGAGATGCCGCAAATGTATAAAAAAGATGATATAGACCTGGCCGGTTTTGCAGTGGGCATTGTTGAAAAGCAGTCAATAATAAATCTTAGGCTTGTAAATGAAGGAGATATAATATTCGGGATAAGTTCATCGGGCCTTCACAGCAATGGGTTTTCGCTTGTGAGAAAAATTATTAAAGATAAAAAACTTGATCTTGATAAAAACTATAATTT
>JACVJB010000045.1 GCA_015711775.1 Actinomycetota bacterium
TGAAATTAATTTTGAATAATTCTTTGCGATTATTCTCTGTGAGCTGGTATAGTCTTTTGCCATGAGATACAATGTTGATATCTGGAGTATGCCAAACGCATCATCCTCATATTCTATGACAGATGATTCTATCTCAATATCTGCACTGCTGTAAAAACCGATTATTAAAAGCTCTTTTGCTTTGCTTGTATGGGTAAAAACCGCGGGGACGTTTTTCTTGCCGCTGTTGCCTGTATCTGCGACAGTTACTGTATTTGTGCTTTCTGCGCTTTCGATAACAGTTTCTGTATCTTCAGTTCCGCCAGAATTGTCTGAATTGCTGTTGTTATCATTAAAGAGATTATCATACACTTCAGGCAGGTATGTTTTTATCTGCAGGTTATCAGGCCGGGCATCTGTATTTATTGTTCCTATTGAAACGCTGACCCCATTTTTTTCAAGAGCGCTTACTGCAGCAAATGTATAATAAGTATATGACCTTATATCTGCTATTTTCCTGTATATTGTTAAAGCCTCTTCTTTGTTTCCGGTTTTCTCAAGGGACTTTGCCTGCCAGAACAGGGCTTTTTCACCAAGCGTGCTGCCTTTAAATTTTACAGCCATATTTTTAAAAGTATTAAGCGCTGAGCTGTAATCTTCGCTTTTATAATGGATCCAGCCAAGCTCCCAGTATGCGTCATTAATTTTATCGCCTGAAGGGTAAAGATCAGCTATTTTCTGATAGTTTTTTGCCGCATTTTCAAGGTCATCGGCCAGAAAATAAATTCTTCCCATCCTGTAAAGCGCATCATCTGCGTAGTTGCTTTGTGGAAAGCTTTTTAAAAGATTTTCATAATTTCTGATTGCAGAGTCACGCCTGTCAAGATTTGTCTCTGCCCTGCCAAGAAAGTAAAGGCTGTCATCAGCAAAGCTTCCTGCAGGCGCCAAATTATAACATGAAAGAAGATAATCCTTTGATAATTTGTAGTCTCTCAAATTAAAATAGCACATGCCTAACTTAAAAAGAGTTTTAGCCTCAAGGGCGGTATTTGTGCCTGATGACTTTATATTCTCAAGCACCTGCATGAATTCTGAAATTGCGCTGTTATACATATAAAGGTCAAAAAAACGCTCGCCACGCCCGTATATCTGATCATTGCTGAAATCAAATTTCATATCAGGATTTTTATCTATTATAAGCTGTATTGCGGAATATGCGCTGCCTGCATATTCGCTTTCTGGATACATCAGCCAGATTTTTTTATAGTTTTCCAGCGCCTGGGTAAAATTTGCGTTTTTTTCCATACAAACTGCAAGCTGGAAAACACTGTAAGGAATCAGCAGTGAGTCGCTGTAATTATCTATAAATTTCTTATACTCTTCCTGTGCATCTAAATACCGCTCCTGCATAAAAAATAAATCAGCATATTCAAGGGAGGCCTTTTCCGAAAAAATTGAATCGGGAAAATTTTCCTTAAGTCTTAAATAAATCTGGCGTGCGCTGTCAAACTTCTGGCTCAAAAGCAGACTTTTTGCCAGATAATAAAGTATGTGGTCCTGAAGTATAAGATATGTGTCTTTTACCTGGTTGAAGTAATATTCTGCTATAACGTAGTCTTTTTTTTCAAGCGCCTGAACTCCATTAACAAAATATTCTCTCTGCCTTTCCAGTTCCTTAATTCCGTACGGGTTTGTGTCATAGTCTTTGAGGGCGCTGTTATATTTTATGCCAGTATCTTCAGAAGATTCAGGAACCTGCACAGTTGTTTCAGGACTGTCATTGCCTGGCATGTCTACCTGGGGGTTTTGTACCTGGGAAGCGACAGAATGTTCTGCTCCCTCCTGGTTATCAGTATTGGCTGAAGTACTTTCTTCATAGACAGTTTTATTAATAGCGCCGCATCCTGAAGACAGGAAAATAAAAACAGCAAAAAGCAGCAGCATGAATACCTGTATGGCAATTGTGCCGAAATTCTTTATTCTAAAGTATGTGTTTTTCTCTGGCATATTATTTGCCTGTTTTTGCTGCTTTAATTATTTTTAAGGAAATTATATTCACAGTATAAAGCTTTATTCTTAAAAGCAGCGGTATATTTTTAAAATTACATTAAAGCCATTTTATCATATCTTTATATTATTATGCCAAATCTTATTATTGCCTGCGCGGGAGATGTTTAAATCTTTTAAATGATGTTTTTACTCAATGTTAAAAAAGTTATATAATTAGTGTATATAAAAAAGAGGCAATTATGGCTTTATTTAAAAAAAAGAAAATAGGAATTGCTCTTTCCGGAGGATCAGCGCGCGGGCTTGCGCATATTGGAGTTCTGCAGGTCCTTGATGAAATTGGGGTACAAATAAGCGCAGTCAGCGGCTGCAGCATGGGAGCCATTGTGGGCGCTGTTTACAGCCTTGGATATGACCTTAAAGAGATAGAGGATTATATAAAAAAAACCGACTGGAGAAACTTCCTTTTATTTTCAGTTCTTGCGCTGTCCCGGGCAGGAATAGTAAATGACCATAAAGTGGAGGAAGTATTTAAAAAATTCTTTGGCGGCAAAAGTTTTGATGACTGCAGCAGGCAGTTCTGCTGCGTTGCTGTTGACATTATAAGCGGAAAAAAAGTTGTTTTAAAATCAGGTAGAATAAAAGATGCAGTGAGGGCGTCGATTTCTGTTCCCGGCATTTTCCCGCCTGTTTACATAGACGGTGGAATACTAGTGGACGGAGGCGTAATGGAGCCGCTTCCCACTGAAGCAATAAGAGAGCTTGACTGCAATTACATTATTGCATCATCTATTTCCTTTGAAAGTGATGATTCGGCCATTCAGGAAAAAACAGCAGCAGCGCGCGCCAAAGAGAATAATGATATAAAAAAAATTTCCATACAGTCAATACTTGATAAAAGCATGAACCTTGTCCACACCCAAATTGTTAAAAGTTATATTGAAAAAGCCGATATTGTAATTGAGCCAAAAATAGGGGACTTCGGCTTTTTTGATTTTGCCAAGGGTCAGCAGATAATTGAAGCAGGCCGCAAAGCTGCAATTAAAAAAATTCCTGAAATAAAGAATAAATTAAAGATAAGATAACTGTATTTTCTATTCAAATTCCAGCGAAAAATCTGCAGCAGGCGCAGAGTGGGTGATGCATCCTGCAGATATTATGTCAACCCCGCATTTGCATATATCTTCAACGCTTTCAAGAGTTACTCCTCCGCTTGCCTCTATAAGGCATGCTCCGCTGGTTTTCTCCCTTATAATTTTTACTGCTTCTGACATTTGTTCTGCGCTCATGTTGTCAAGCATTACAATGTCAGCCTTATTTGCGATGGCCTCATCAAGTTCGGCAAAAGTTTTTACTTCAACTTCTATTTTTAATTGATGAGGCGCCATAGCTTTTGCTGCTTTTAAAGCATTTGCAATGCCGCCTGCGGCAACTATGTGATTATCTTTTATGAGCACTCCGTCAAAAAGCCCGTACCTGTGATTAAATCCGCCTCCACAGGCAACAGCATATTTTTCAAGTTTTCTGAGTCCCGGTTTTGTTTTTCTCGTATCTGTCACTTTTATATTATACTTTGAGGCAATTGACACAAATTTTGAAGTAAAAGCGGCAATTCCTGACATATGCTGCAAAAAATTCAGGGCGGTCCTTTCTGCAGAAAGTATGCTTGCCGAAGGCCCTTTTACCCTGCATATTATATCCCTGTCATTTAAAAAATCCCCGTCCTGTTTTAATTTTTCAAATACAACCCTTTTATCAATTTCCTCAAACACAAACTGCATTATATCTATGCCACAGAGGACGGTACCTTCTTTTTGTTTGCAAACTGCAAATGCGCAGGACGTACTTTGAGAGGGTATGGTATATTTTGAGGTAATATCCCCATAACCTCCGAGATCCTCCCTTAGAGCCTGCCTGATAATTTCCTGTACCTCAAACTTTTCAAGTTTTTTTATTGATGATGTTTCCAACTTAAAAACCTGCTTTCATGCCTGTTGTAGCTGCTTAAATATAAGCATTAATATTATTAGCCTGTTAAAAAACACTGTAAATAAAATCTTTGAAAAATCCTTCAATAAAAAATATTATTCAACCGGTTCAAAATGAGACTCGTCATTTTTAAGAATAATGTGCTTTTTCCAGCTGGTATCATCTTTTTTTGGCCAGTCATTGCGAAGATGCGTGCCCCTGCTCTCAGTTCGCAGTAAAGCCGCTTTTGAAATAAGGCTGCCTACAGTCAGCATATTGGCAAATTCTATTGTTTCTTTATTTGCCGGAACAGGGCACAGATATTTTTTTGCTGTATTGTTTATATATTCCCGGGCACTTACTAAACTTTTTTCGTCCCGCAGTATTCCGACATTTGTACTCATCATTTTTCGGAAATCAGGTATCAGCTCAGAAATATTTACCGGAGGGAGGTTCTCCATGCTTTTTCCGCTACCAATACTTTTTGCAAATTCATTTATTTTTGCCAGTATCCTGTCGTTTGAACACTTATTTTTATTCTTTATTTTCCTTATTATATCCCTTGATATTTCCCAGCCAAAAACAAGCCCTTCAATAAGGGAATTGCTTGCAAGCCTGTTTGCTCCATGAGCCCCGGTTGCCGCTGTTTCTCCGCAGGCATAAAGGCCGGCAATATCGGTTCTTCCTTTAAGGTCTGTTTTTATACCTCCGTTTAAGTAATGAGCCGCAGGAAATACTTTAATCAAATCAGTTGTCAGGCTAAGCCCGTTTTCCTTAAGCTTTGCAATTATATTGGGAAATCGCACTTTAAGCAGTTTTTCAGGGACATGTGTTGCATCAAGGAATATAAAATGAAGGTGCTGCTCTGACATTACTCTAACCATTTCCCTGACTACGATGTCCCTTGGAGCAAGTTCAGCTTTAGGGTGCCTGCCAACCATAAAGCGCCTGCCGCTGCTGTCTCTAAGGTATGCTCCTTCTCCCCTTAAGGCTTCAGTGATTAAAAAAAGATGCCCGTCATTTGTTTTAAATACTGTGGGGTGAAACTGTATAAACTCAATATCTTTAATGGATGCGCCTGCCCTGTATGCCATTGCTATGCCGTCACCGGTTGAAATTGAGGGATTAGTGGAAACATCATAAAGCTGACCTATGCCGCCGCTTGCAATTACAATATTTGAACATGGGTGTATATGGACCGAATTATTTTTTATATCCAGCGCAATTATCCCTGCAACCCTTCCGGAGTCTGTGATTATATCCACTGCAAGATGTTCGCTGTAAAAATCAATATTTGAAAAAGTTCCCGAATATTTTACCAGCTTCTTTTCAATTTCTTCCCCTGTTGCATCGCCGCCTGCATGAAGAACGCGCGGATATGTGTGGCCGCCCTCAGTGGTAAGGCTTATTTCACCGCCTGTGATATCAAAAGTTATTCCAAGCTCCACAAGATCCTCAATCATGCGGGGCGCGCTTTTTACAAGTTTTTCCACAGCATTACTGTCACACAGACCCTGTCCCGCTTCAATCGTATCCGCATAATGCACTTTCCACCAGTCAGGCCTTTTAACTGCGGCAGCTATTCCTCCCTGGGCGTACCAGGTGGTTGACTCTGATAAATTGCTTTTTGTAAGAACCTTAACTTTGGCGTACTTTGATATGCGTATTGCCGTGGAAAGGCCGGCTATTCCGCTGCCGATTATAATGCAGTCGCAAAAGTCGTGTATTTTTTTTATATCACAACCATTGATTAAATATCTTGGAAACATAAGCTTTACTCTCTAACTTAATTCAAGCATTCTGTCTATTGCATGCCTTGCCCGGGCAATAACAGTGGCATCAATTGTAATTTCAAAAATTTCCTCCTGCAGAGACCAGAGAATTTTTTCCGCAGTTATAAGTTTCATATTGGGGCATATTGCTTTTTCATATGCCGGGAAAAATATTTTATCAGGGTTCTCCAGCTCCATCCTGTGCAGTATGCCTATCTCTGTCCCGATAATAAATTCTTTTTTAGAGGACTTCTTTACAAAGGAGAGCATCTGGCCCGTACTCAGCACTTCGTCAGCTGCCGCAGCAACATCAGGCGTTGATTCAGGATGCACAAGTACAACCGCATCAAGATGTTCTTTTTTAAGAGCAATAAGAGATTTGAGGTTTATCCTTACATGCGTGGGGCAATAACCGTTGCCTAAAATCATTTCCCTTCCTGTCCGGCTCTTAACATAGCTGCCAAGATATTTATCAGGGATAAAAATAATTTTTTTGTCAGGAGGTATGGAATTTACAATTTTTACAGCATTTGAAGATGTGCAGCATATATCACTTAATGCCTTTACGGCTGCGGTTGAATTAACATAACAGACAACAACTGCACCGGGATACTTGTTTTTTAAATCCTTAAGATCGTCTTCTGTGATCATATCTGCCATTGGACATCCGGCATTTTCATCAGGAATAAGGACTTTTTTTTGGGGAGAAATTATTTTTGCAGTCTCTGCCATGAAGTGAACACCGCAGAATACAATCATGCTGTTTTGCGTCTTAGACGCTTCTATGCTCAGCTGAAGGGAGTCGCCCACAAAGTCTGCAATATCCTGTACCTCACCTATCTGGTAATTATGAGCAAGTATTACTGCATCCTTTTCTTTTTTAAGCTTAAAAATTCTGTCTGTCAGTTCTGTTTCTTTATTCATAATTTAAAAACTAAAAAGAATTGAATATTTTTTAATTTGCGTTTAAATTATATAGCGTTTATATTGTGTTTACAGTTACAATTTTTTAATATTTCCAGACAGTTAGATTATATAGGAAAAGAAATAATAATAAAATACGGCAAATCCGGGAGGCTTTTTGAG
>JACVJB010000046.1 GCA_015711775.1 Actinomycetota bacterium
AAAAATATATATATTTATATATATCGTGCAGCATTCTTAAAAACTATAATTTATTTTAAATTTTTAAGTTTTTTCCAGGATAATTTAAGCAAGCTGTGTAGTATGGAAATTAGTTACATTTAAGTTGCGGGAAAAACTATTTTATAAAGGCGGTATGAGACTATAAAATTTCAAAACCCAAACTTATAAGCAGCAAGATATTATAATATCCCCTGTTATGCTCTTACAGTTTTTACAATTATTCTGATAAACCTGGCAATTATCCCTACAGACAGACCGACTATTATCACAATAAGAACTATCCTGATCAATGGATAAAGTATAGCGCTTAAAACAGAGGCCGGCATTACTGTAAAATCAAATGGGAAAATTATAAGCAGCGCTGCAGCAGCTAAGATGCTGAAAAAATGCATTACTATATTTGTTATATTATTAAAATAGAAGCTGTCATTAATTATTAAGACAACATTGCCAACTACGGACACCAGTAGTGACACATTTACAAATGGAAGCCATGCCGTGAAAGAAGATGTTGTAAAAGGCATAATCATCCATGTATCTGACTGGGAGTCAAGAAGATAGAAGGCAATATATTTATTAAAAAAATTAAAAAAAACAATAAATATGATGCTCCATGCTATAGCAAAACAGTATCCTGTAATTCTTGAATTCCTGTCCCTTTCAGACCTGTAAAGTCCAGGCTCTTTTATACCCTTTGCAGATTCAACAATATTGACCTGTTTTTCCACACTGGAAATCACTGCTTCCCCGCTTCCGCTTTGCCCGGAAATTTCAGGCCCCTGTTGGCCATCCTCATCGGCGCTATCCTGCGTATCTTCCGGTTGCGGGGAAGTCTCAGGATTTTGATCGGTGCCGTCACTTTCTTTTTTATTTGCATAATCCTTAAAATAGGCAGCTACACTGTCTCCGAATTTTTTTGCGGTAGTTCCAAGGTCTTTAAATTTTTTCTTAACATCTTCATCCTTGAATCTTGAAGCAAAAGTTTTTGCAGATTCTGCAGCGCTTTGGCCGAATTCTTTTGCTTTTTCTTTTAAGGACGGGTCGTTAAAGATTTCTGCAACTGCGTTTCCGAAGTCTTTTATCATTTCTGCAAAACTATCAGAAGGACTGTTTTGAGACCTTTTATCATTCATCATATACTCCCTTCCTTTAAAACAGGCAACTAGTTGGTGGACTAAAAATAATTCAGAAATATAACCGGAATTTTTTACTACACCAGTATTATATTTTATTTTAAAAATTTTTTCCTCAGTTTTACGGTATTTTTAAAAAGTTTTTTTTAAAAAGCCTGAAATTTTTTATATTTTTTTATCAACCTAACTCTTCAAATTACTTTTAAAAAGTTATAATATCTTTTTTATTATGTTTTGGATGCTTTTTACAATTGCGGCAATATTAATGGTGCTTTCAATTATTGCGGGAATTTTTGGTTTCCGGGGAATCGCAAAAGCCGGATGCCTGGTATCAAGAATAATATTTTTTATACTTGTTGCAGGATTTGCCATAACAGTCATTCTTATGTTTTTCAGGTTTATTTTTTAAGCAGAAAGGTATTTGAAAAATGAATTTAATTTTATTTAATATTATTCTTGTCATATATCTCGTTATAATTGTATTTCTCGGATATCTGGGTTACAGGGGAACAAAAAATATCAGGGATTTTATGATTGCCGGCAGAAAAACCCACCCTTATGTCATGGCTGTATCATATGGAGCAACTTTTGTTTCCACATCTGCGATAGTCGGGTTCGGAGGAATCGCCGGGACTTATGGCATGGGAATACTGTGGCTGCCTTTCCTGAATATTCTTTTTGGCATTCTAATTGCTTTTCTTGTTTTCGGGAAAAAAACAAGAAAGATTGGTTCAGCGCTGGACGCGCACACTTTTCCTGAATTGCTTGGAAAAAGATATAATTCAATTTTAATTCAGAGATTTGCCGGGATAATAATATTTATTTTTATGCCTTTATACGCCGGTGTAGTTTTAATTGGCGCTTCAAGATTTATTGAAGCAAGCCTGAAAATAAACTTCAATGTTGCCCTAATAATAATGTCTGTAATAATAGCATTATACGTTATAACGGGGGGCCTCAAAGGCGTTATGTACACCGACACCTTTCAGGGTACGATTATGATAGTGGGCATGATATTTCTGATAGTAATAACCTATATTAAACTTGGGGGATTCATAAATGCACATGAATCTTTGACATCCATTGCAAATTTAGCCGGCGCAAAACAGGTGTCAGAAGGTTTTCAGGGATGGACTGCAATGCCTGAAGCAGGATCCCCGCACTGGTGGACTTTATTTTCTACAATTATATTGGGCGTTGGTATTGGAGTGCTTGCACAGCCCCAGCTTGCAGTAAGGTTTATGACAGTAAAAAGTAACAGAGAATTAAACAGGGCTGTTTTAATCGGGGGTATTTTTGTCCTGCTTATGACTTTTGTACCTTATGTGGTAGGGGCGCTCTCTAATGTTTATTTTTATAATGAAACAGGCAAAATATCAATTGAGATTGCAGAACAGAATGTTGATAAAATTATACCTGCCTTTATAAATGCCATTATGCCAACCTGGTTTATCTACCTTTTCATGTTAACCCTTCTTTCAGCGGCAATGTCCACTTTAAGCTCACAGTTCCATGCAATAGGAACATCTTTTTCACGCGATGTTTTCAGAAAATACAATTATAATAACCGGCAAAGCGAAACCCTTGATAAAGATATAATAAAAAAAGGTTTCCTCAGCTCAAAATTGGGCATACTCATTGGAATAGTGCTAAGTATTATACTGGGGTACTACCTTCCGGCAGGAATAATTGCAAGAGGGACAGCGCTGTTTTTTGGGGTATGCGCGGCAGCGTTTCTTCCATCATATATTTTTGCGCTATTCTGGAAAAGGGCCACCAGGGCAGGAGCTGTTGCCTCTATGTTTACCGGTCTTTTTTCAAGCCTTTTATGGATGCTGTTTGTTCACAGCGCTGAATCAGCAAAGATAGGATTATGTATGGCTTTATTTAATAAAGACAGTCTTTTGTCTTATCCCTGGAATTTTGTGGACCCAATACTTATCGCAGTTCCTTTATCATTTCTGGTTGGATATTTTACATCTATTATAACCAAAACCACAAACAAAACAATCACGAAATAAGCAGCAGGAATTATTTTCTAAAATGTAACCTGCTTTTTAAAAAAGTGGTATAATTAATATAAATTATAATATTTAAAAAAGTTTAGATTTATCCATTATATTTTGCCCTGTATTTGCCGTTGTAGATGTTAAAGTACAATTTTATTCAGAAGATATTATTTTTCCTGTAAAAATATTTATAAAACAAAATGGATTTCATTATATTATACAATTGTATTGCTTTATCAATACTTATTATTTTCGCCTTAAATTTTCTTATCAATAACTATGTATTCCGCAGCGTACTTGAATTTTTAGAACCGGGCGTTTTCAGCGGCAGCAGCCCCCTTGTATCAATACTTATCCCTGCAAGAAATGAGGAAAAAAGCATAAGAAGGTGCCTGAGATCGCTTGCGCGCCAGGATTATCCGAATTTCGAAATAATAGTGCTTGATGACAACTCGACAGACTTAACAGCGGCTGCGGTTAATTCGTTTTCCCTAAAAAATCCAAGGGTTAAACTTATTTCCGGAAAACCGTTAATACCCGGATGGCTAGGAAAAAGTTATGCTTGCCAGCAGCTTGCTGAGGCTGCAAATGGACAATATCTTTTATTTACAGATGCGGATACCCTACATTTTCCAAATTCAGTTTCTTCTGCATTAAACGCCCTGCTGCGCAACGACCTTGGAGCCTTAAGCGTATTTGCAAGACAGATAACCGTTACCCTTCATGAAAGGATGATGGTGCCTTTCGGTAATTTTTTCCTTATGGTCTTTATGCCGTTCATCCTTATTTTAAAATCACGCAGCCCGCTTTTCTGCACAGCTATAGGACAGTTCATGTTTTTTAAAAAAGATGTTTATGAAAAAATAGGCGGTCATGCGTCCGTGAAAAAGGAAATACTTGAAGATATACATATATCAAAACAGGTTAAAAAATTTGGTTTTAAATTCATGATTTTTGATGGAAACAGAAGCCTTTACTGCAGAATGTACAAGAATTTAAAAGAAGTAATACGGGGATATTCCAAAGTGCTTGCAGCTGCATTTGATTACAACATTTTTACCCAGGGTTTTGTAACGCTGCTTATATTTGCTCTGTTTTTAGCTCCTTTTATTATGCTTCCGCTTGCAATATTTTTGCTTGACTGGCCCCAGCTTGTAATAAATCTTATAATCGGTCAGGTATTCTTATCTCTTGTAATGAAAATGATTTCAATAATAAGGTTTAAGAACCGGTTTAGCGATATTTTTTTATTTCCTCTTTCAATAATATACCTTATTTGCATATCCATTCACTCTGCTGTAAAAAGCAAATGCATATCAGGCGTTTACTGGAAAGGCAGGACTTACGATGTTAGAAAAGAAGAGCGACTGGGGCTTGTAAAGGATAATCTTCACCTGAAATAGAAGTTACTGCATTTATTTACCCGTATTTGCTATTTTAGAGGTTCTCTTTTCAATAAAATAAAGCAGAAGCATCAAAATTGAGGCAATAATGGAAAGCAGGAACATATATGGCCAGACATTTTTTATTCCTGAATAATTTATAAACAATCCTGCAAGAAGGGGTCCTGCAGCAAACCCCACGCCACTTATAAAAAATATAATTGCATTAAACCTGCCCCTGTGCGTGACAGGCGAATAATCTGCAATTAAAACATTTGAGCTTACAGAATGTATAATCTCGCCAAATGTCCATATTACAGTGGATATTATAAACAATACGAACAAACCAGTAAAATAGAGCATTCCGAAACCGACAGCAAAAAGTAGCCCTGAAATGCTGATATTGATTATTGGGTTAAATTTTTTCATAAAAGATATCAGCAGTACAGTCATAATAATTACAACAACAGCATTAACTGTCATAAGCATTCCATAATACTTCGGCCCGTTTACCGAAAAAACCTTTTCCAGGTAAAGTGGCAGGCTGAAAGTTGACTGCGCATAAACAAATGAAAATAATATTGAAATAAGGGCAAACCCGTATAAAACAGGTTTGTTAAACAATATTTTCAAAGAATTTCCTGTTTCCGGTTTTTCATTTATTGGAATATTATCCCGGGTGAGATATATGCCTGTTTTTTTATAAAGCGTTTCTTTTATAAAAATGATTATTGGAATTATTGCAAGAATTGTCGTTACAGCATCTATTAAAAATATTAGATAGATATAATTGACGAATAAAAAGCCTGCGGTAAGAGGCCCTACAGCATAACCAAGGTTCTGTCCAAGATAAAGCAAAGAAAAGGCATCGTTGCGGTTCTTTTTTGTAGTAACATCTATGGTAAGGGCATTGATTGCAGGCATGGCTCCTGATTTT
Organism: Actinomycetota bacterium; assembly: GCA_015711775.1. Lineage (GTDB taxonomy): Bacteria > Actinomycetota > Humimicrobiia > Humimicrobiales > Humimicrobiaceae > VGAZ01. The sequence goes on from JACVJB010000046.1 coordinate 5,483, forward strand.
ATAAAGCCTGCAATAATTATTAACACGGGTATTATAATTGTTGCTTCAAGAAAAACTATAATGATATATATAGAAGCTGCAATGAGGCTCAAAGCTACAATAACTATCTTTCTTCCTATCCAGTCGGCAAGCTTGCCTCCGGTAAGTTTGCCAAGACCCTCGGAAGCAATTACAGCGGTTAATATAATACCTGCAGTATATTCGCTGTACCCCAGCTTCAGCGTCAGGAACATGGCCAAAAAAGGATATACAAAACTGCCTGCAGCATTTATCACATTTGCAATAAACAGTATGTATACGTTTCTGGGAAGCTTTGAATAAGATTTAAGAAAATCAAATCTTTTCATAAAATTATTAATTATTATGAAATATTTTTAAATAAATAATTATATTTATTATACTTTTATAATATTTTATGACTATTTATTTAATGATTTTTTAATAATATTATTATTAATGAATATTATATAATAAATATGAATAAAAGTTTAGAAATTATTTATTTTTTTAAAGCAGGCAAATTTCAGGAAAAAATGCAGTTTGCCGGATTATTTGCAATAAACTGTATCAACTCAATAAAACATTATATAATTCTAAAAAACCCTTAAGGGAAAGGACATTATAAATGATAAAAGCAGTATTTTTTGACATGGATGGAACCATTGCAGACAGTGAAAAAATCGCATGGAAAGTCACAAGAGCATATATGGAAAAACACGGTATTGTACTCTCACTTAATGAAGAAAAACTCCTATACGGACTCGTGTGGAAAGAGTCCATCAAAAAAATACTTGAAAGCAGAGGGCTTAAATACAGTCAGAGCATTAAAAATACAATTAAGGAAAGATATGTGCGGAATTTAAGAAAAGAAGTAACCGCAATGCCTTATATACATGATTTGCTAAGAATGCTTAAAGGGCATTTTAAAATCGGGCTTGCCACAAACAGCCGGCTAAGGGAAGTTAATATTATATTTGACAGGCTTGGCTTTCATGAGTTTTTTGATATAAAGCTTGCAAGAAATCATATTAAAAATGTAAAGCCACATCCTGAAATATATTTAAAAGGCGCTGAAATTTTTAAAGTCAAACCCTATGAATGCGTGGTTTTTGAAGATTCAATAGTAGGCATTACTGCAGCAAAGAGCGCCGGCATGAAGTGTATTGCTATAGTAAACACATACCCTGCCCAGGATCTGAAAGCCGCAGATGTAATAATTAATGACTATAGGGAAATGGATATTGAAAAAATAAAAGATTTAGCTAAATAAATGAGCAAT
>JACVJB010000047.1 GCA_015711775.1 Actinomycetota bacterium
TATTACTTGAGTTTTAAATATCAGTCAAACATGCCCGTCAAATATGAAATAAAATAAAATGAATAATATAACTTTTTTGTCCAATGAATAATTAAAAATTTAATATGCTTGACAAATTTTAAATAATAGTTAAGATACTTAATTATTTAGAAACTTAACTATATTTAAAATTATATTTATTACAATGGCGCTTAACCGTAAAAAAATTATAGAAAACATTATTGAAAAGATCTATTCCCTCAGGCATAAAATAATGTCTGAGCTTCATGCAATGTTTAAGGAAATGGGAATAACGCATACCCAGATGATGGTGCTTCGAATTATAAAGAATAATGAAAATATGCATTTAAAAGAAATTGCCGCAATTCTTGGCATCTCAAGCAGCGCCGCGACACAGATAGTTAACGGGCTCGTAAAAAAAGGTTATCTTATGAGAAAAAGAAATCAGCTTGACAGAAGAATATTAAAGCTTACTTTTACAGATAAGGCGCTGGCACAAATTGCCTCAATAAAAAGCAAAAGCTTCAGTGATCTTTATGCTTTGTTTGATGCGCTAAGCGACACCGAGCTTATCCAATACTGGGAATTGAATGCAAAGATCACAGGGGATAATCCAGAAGAAACTTTAGTCCGGAAGGATAAAGATTTATGCTGAAGCTTATAAAATACTTAAAACCATTTATTGCCCTCATACTTATTGCAATAGCGCTTCTTTTTGTGCAGGCGATGGCTGATCTTGCTCTGCCTGATTATATGTCTGATATTGTAAATGTAGGCATACAGCAGGGAGGCATAAAAGATGCTGCTATACAGGCTGTCAGTAAGAGCCATATGGACAGGCTGATAATATTTATGGACAGGGAACAAAGCCGGCTTGTACTTGAAGAATATATACTTATAGATAAAAACTCTAAAGACTATATAAGGTATTTAAAAGACTATCCTGCAGTTGAAAATGAACCCGTTTATGTTCTTACAGATACCGACAGGGATACAAAAGAAGAGTTAAATATAATAATGGGAAGAGCCTTTCTTTCGGTATTTGCAGTAGAGCAGGCAATAGCTGACCCTTCAAAAGCCGCATCTGCAAAAGGCGGATTAGGTTTTGACTTTTCAAAAATTCCGGAAGACGCAAATGCGGAAATGGTTTTTAATATGCTTACGCAGCTTCCTGAAGGCCAGCTTGCATCAATTCGCAAAGCCTTGGACAGCCAGTTTGATGCAATGGGCCAAAAAAATATCACCCAGGCGGCAGCGATACCCATAAAAGCCGAGTATAAGGCATTGGGCGCAGATACCGGCAGGCTGCAGAGCGCCTATATCAGGCGCACCGGGCTTACAATGCTTCTGCTGTCGCTTTTATCTGCAGCAAGCACGATAGCGGTGGGTTTTCTGGCAGCCATGGTGGCAGCGGGACTTTCAAGAAATTTAAGGGAAAAGATATTTGGAAAAGTTATACATTTTTCAAATGCTGAGTTTGATAAATTTTCGACTGCATCACTTATCACGAGATCCACAAATGATATAACCCAGGTTCAGATGCTTGTCATAATAATAATCAGGATAGTTTTTTATGCTCCTATCCTTGGCATTGGAGGGATAATACGCGCACTAGGCAAGAGCACTTCAATGTCATGGATAATAGCACTGGCAGTAATTATTATTCTTTCCCTAATATTGCTTGTATTTTCCATAACCATGCCAAGATTCAGGCGCATGCAATTATTGATTGACCGTCTTAACCTCATAATAAGGGAAGGACTTTCCGGCATTATGGTTATAAGGGCTTTTAATAACCAGGGCTTTGAGGAGAAGCGTTTTGACATTGCAAATAATGACCTGACGAAAACTTCCCTTTTTGTAAACAGGGCAATGGTAGTTATGATGCCGGTTATGATGCTTTTAATGAATGGGCTTTCCGTACTGATAATATGGGTTGGCGCCCACCAGGTTGCCCAGTCCCGCCTCCAGGTTGGGGATATGATGGCGTTTCTGCAGTACGCCATGCTAATTGTAATGTCATTTTTAATGATGTCTATAATGTTTATAATGATTCCGCGGGCCTCGGTATCTGCCGGCAGGGTTGCAGACGTTCTTGATACAGAGTCAGGAATCAATGACCCTGAAAAGCCTGTAAAACCGGAAGAATATGATTCTGCAAAAAAAGGCTTTGTGGAATTTGTTGATGTCTGTTTCAGGTATCCAAATGCAGAACAGGATATGCTTCATGATATAAATTTTGTCGCAAAACCAGCACAGACAACAGCAATAATAGGCTCCACCGGCTCAGGCAAGTCCACAATAGCCAGCCTCCTTTTGCGCTTTTATGATGTTAATAGTGGCTCAATTCTTGTTGATGGCATAGACATAAGGCTGCTTGCGCAGCATGATCTCAGGGACAAGATTGGATATATACCCCAGAAAAGCGTTTTATTTTCCGGAACTGTTGAAAGCAACCTGAGGTATGCGGATGAAAATGCGGACATTGAAAAGCTCAGAGAAGCTGCAGAAGCGGCGCAGGCGCTGGATTTTATAAATGAAAAGGGGCAAGGTTTTGGCACTGAAATATCTCAGGGCGGCAAAAATGTATCAGGCGGACAGAGACAGAGGCTGTCAATAGCTCGCGCGCTGGTTAAAAATCCCGAAATCCTTATTCTTGACGACTGCTTTAGTTCTCTTGATTTTAAAACTGACAAAGCGCTTCGCAATGCCCTTAAAAAATACAGCGGAAGCAGCACAATACTTATTGTGGCGCAGCGTGTGGGTACGGTCATGAATGCGGAACAGATAATTGTGGTGGGTGAAGGCAGGATAGTTGGTAAAGGGACTCACAAAGAACTGATGAAGAGCTGCCAGGCTTACAGGGAAATTGCATATTCTCAGCTTTCAGAGGAGGAACTCGGATGAGTCAACAGACTGGGAATAATACAAATTACAAACCTTCCTCCGGATTTGGAAACAGCGGCAGCTCGTCTTCATCTGCAAGTTCAGCCCGGCCGGGAAGCCCCTTTGGTTTTGGCGGGCACAGGGGCCCAGGCATACAGATGCAGGGAGAAAAGGCCCGCGATTTCAAGGGCACAATGCGCAAATTCCTCCAGTACATAGGTGCCTTTAAGGTGCAGGTAATTACAGTAATGGTTTTTGCTGCGCTCTCAACAGTTTTTATGATAGTGGGGCCAAAGATAATAGGAAGGGCAACGACCAGGCTTTTTGAGGGTGTGCTCGGACATATATCCGGAACGGGCCAAGGAATAGATTTTGGTTATATAGGCAATATGGTACTGCTGGCTGCAGGCCTCTACCTTTTGTCAGCGGTTTTAAGCTATATACAGGGATGGGTCATGACAGGCGTTTCCATGAAAATAACGTACAGGCTTAGAAAGGATATCTCTGAAAAGATTAACAGGCTGCCGCTTAAATATTTTGACCGCACAACCCAGGGGGAAGTGCAGTCAAGGGTAACAAATGACATTGACGCCATAAACCAGACTTTGAACCAGAGCCTGACACAGATTATAACTTCCGTAACAACTGTGTTAGGGGTTCTTATTATGATGTTTACCATAAGCTGGATAATGACTCTCGTAACGCTTCTTATTATACCGCTGTCATTTATCCTTATCATGGTTGTTATAAAACGCTCGCAGAAGTTCTTCAGGCAGCAGCAGCAGTATCTTGGCCATGTTAACGGTCATGTAGAGGAAATATATGGCGGGCACAATGTGATGAGGGCTTTTAACGGCGAGAAAAAAAGTTTTGAAAAATTCGGTAATCTTAATAATGTGCTTTATAACGCAGTATGGAAATCACAGTTTTTGTCCGGCATGATGATGCCTATAATGTTTTTTATCGGCAATCTTGGGTATGTTGCTGTTACCATTTTGGGAAGCTGGCTTGCCATACAGGGCAGGATGCAGGTGGGCGACATTCTTGCTTTTATACTTTATGTGCGTTCATTCATGCAGCCAATATCTTCGCTTGCAAATATATCAAATGTACTTCAGCAGACAGCAGCATCTGCCGAGCGAGTGTTTGAGTTTCTAGAGGAAGAGGAGGAGGCGCGTGAAACAGTCGCCCCGGCAAGTCCTTTACAAGTAAGCGGTGAAGTGGAATTCAAAAATGTAAATTTCGGATACAGCGGGGACCAGATTATAATTAAAGACTTCTCAGCAAAAGTCTCTAAAGGGCAGAAAATAGCAATTGTCGGACCTACAGGGGCAGGAAAAACTACTATAGTAAAACTTTTAATGCGTTTTTATGATGTTAACGGCGGCGGAATATTTCTTGACGATAAAAATATAAAGGACTTTACAAGACAGGGCCTGCGCTCGGTATTCGGCATGGTTCTGCAGGACACCTGGCTATATAATGGCACAATCATGGAAAATATACGCTACGGCAGGCAGGATGCAACGGATCAGCAGGTAATTGAAAGCGCAAAGATTGCATATGTTGACCAGTTTGTGCATGCCCTTCCGGATGGATATAAGTATATATTAAATGAGGAGTCTTCAAATATAAGCCAGGGCCAGAAACAGCTTATAACTATAGCCCGCGCAATACTTGCAGATCCTAAAATTCTCATACTGGATGAAGCCACCAGCTCAGTTGACACAAGAACAGAGCTGCTGATCCAGGCAGCAATGGATAATCTTATGAAAAACCGCACAAGTTTTATCATTGCCCACAGGTTAAGCACCATAAAGGATGCTGATTTAATACTTGTCATGGACAATGGCGATATTGTGGAACAGGGAAATCACAAAGATCTTCTGGCAAAAAAAGGATTTTATGCCAGCCTTTATTACAGTCAGTTCGAAAACCACAAATTCCTTGCAACAGACTGAAACTTTTATCCATCAGTTTCTAAAGCTGATTTGAAGAACGTAAAAATTTTGATAAAGATATTATTGAATATATGGAAAGAGCAGAAAATCACATTAAAAATTTTCAGCTTGATCAATTTCTTAAAGATTATCTTATTTATATTTGAGGGATCCAAAAGGAAGTTCTTATAAATTAAATTATAACCGTATATAATTGTACATTAGTGACAAAAAGAACCGTATATAATTGTAATTTATCTTGCAACTAATCCTGTAAGCCAATATAATTTGGACCATGAAAAGATTTATATCGCATAATTTAAATGACTGGTTTGAAAAAAATGACAGGAAACCAGTTGTCTTGAGAGGCGCAAGGCAGGTGGGCAAGACCTGGCTGGTAAGAGATTTTGCAAAATCCCGGAACTTAAATCTTGTTGAAATAAATTTTGAGAGGCAAACAGAGTATTCTGAAATATTTAAAGAAAAATCACCCCAAAATATTCTAATAACCCTTGAAAGACTGAAAGGTTTTAGAATTGATAAATCAAAATCACTGTTGTTTCTTGATGAAATACAGAAAGCCCCGCACATATTGGCTAACCTTAGATGGTTTTATGAAGAGGCTGCTGAGCTTGCCGTAATAGCCACAGGCTCACTTCTTGATTTTGTATTGCAGGACCACCAATTTTCAATGCCTGTTGGCAGGTTGTCGTATTTATTTATGGAGCCAATGTCTTTCAAGGAATTTTTACTTGCATTGGGCGAAGAAATTCTAGTTGAATGTATAGAAGAAACAGAAATCCATTTTAGTGTAAACGAAAATATTCATAATAAATTAATGAATTATTTTATTGACTACTCAACTGTGGGCGGCATGCCTGCAGCTGTTAAAGAATGGGCCTAAACCAGGTCTCCTGTAGCAGTTGCAGAGATTCACCAAAACCTGGTAAATACTATTTCAGATGATTTTAATAAATATAGCGCCAGGGGCCTGCCTCTTTCAGCCCAGCAGGATGAAAAAAAATTCAAGATAATTTTTATGGATACAGGGCTTGTGTCTGCCCTTATGCAAATAATACTTAAAACGCCTGCAGAAATCCATGAACTTATTCGAATCAATAGCGGGGGAATATCAGAGCAGGCTGCAGGGCAACTTTTACGCACAATATATATGAAATTTATTGACCCAAACCTGCATTATTATATACGGGAAGCCAGGGGTTCAGAGGCAGAAATTGATTACCTTATACAGGTGAAAACGGATATTATCCCCATTGAAGTCAAATCAGGCGCTGCCGGAAGCCTCAAATCCCTGCATCAGTTTATGTATGAAAGAAATTTTAAAAAAGCTGTCCGTATAAACTCAGAAAAACCTGAGCTTATTGGTGTAGATGTAAAAACAAGCAAAGGCCAAAATTCAAAATACAGCCTGATATCAATTCCTTTTTATCTTACTGAGGAAATTGAGAGACTGTTATAAATTCCACTAAAAGATAATACTGGATGGGCTTTCAATAGATGAGTTTAAAGGGGACAAGCCCGCCTAAAAATTGAACACAAAAGAGTACAGAAGCCGAAAACCACAATACAGCCCGTATTACCGTTGCATTGAAGATAATTATGAAGAATTTGAAAGAATATACGATACAATATACCAGGAAAAATATGGATATTTTAGGCCAATTATATCAAAGCAAAGAATTTGATGCAGTTGATTTTATTGCAAGTCTAAATAAAGTCTTGCCTAAAATCGGCCTGTGCAATCCTGATTTCACATAAAACATATTACCACAGTAATATTTTTGTTTATTTTTTATCCAAAATCCCCTGTTTATTATAAATTCATCCTTTCTGGTAAATGAATTAACAGTTTTAAGTAAATTACCCCGTCACATATCATATTTATACTTGAGGGATCCAAAAGGAA
>JACVJB010000048.1 GCA_015711775.1 Actinomycetota bacterium
GCAACTATTGTAAGGGGGGTAGCTCTTCTTATTGCAAACGGTAAACAGATACCGATAAGCGGAACCAGGTTTTCGGTAATTGGCACAGGCAAGCTGCTGGGCATTCCTGTTCCTATTTATATAATGCTGGCGCTTTTTATTATATTCTATCTTCTTTTAAGCCAGACCTCTCTAGGCAGGCATATAAGCGCTGTGGGTTCAAACGAAAGCGCAGCAAGAATTTCAGGGCTTAACGTAACATTTATAAAGATAATGGTTTATGTGCTTGTATCTTTTACAGCAAGCATAAACGGTGTTATAAGGACGTCGCAGGCAATGATAGGCATTCCAAGCATGGCCCCTGGTTTTACCCTTCTTGTTATAACTATAACAATACTAGGGGGTACAAGTCTTTCAGGGGGTAGAGGAAATCTCATTGGAGCCGTATTTGCAGGCATTTTTATTTCAATGATTTATTATGGATTAAACCTTATAAAAGTGGAATATTTCTATCAGCTTTTATCAGTGGGGCTTGTACTCATTTTTGCGCTCTTTGTTGATGGACTGAGGCAGAGATATCTTGAGGCTGCAAGGATAAAAGGGATAAAAGTTTAAGATAGCCCAATAAATTTATTTAAATTAAAACAGGGATTAAATAATGGATGATTTCAGGTTTCGTAAAGTTAAGCAGAACCTTGGAGTTTTCTGGGGTAATTTTGGCCTGCCCCTTATCTTCATAGTAATTGTGGTTGTATTTTCATTATCAAATCCGAGTTTTGCCACAAGTTATAATATTTTAAGCAACTTTGGTTTTGCCGCATATGTGGGCATAGCAGCAATTGGCATGACATTTGTAATAATGACAGGAAACTTTGATATCTCTATTGGTTCCATGCTTGCATTAGTTGCTGTACTGGGCTCATCCTTTATGCCAAAGGCTGGTGGCGTCATAGGAGTTGCTGCAACATTAGCCATTGCATGCTTTCTTGGATTTATAAACGGTATATTTGTAACAAAGCTCAGGATTCCGGCTTTTATAACAACTCTTGGAATGCTTTTTGTTTTCCGTGCGCTTGCATTTATTTATACAAATAATGTCCCCGTATACATAAGTGACAGGTTCTGGCTTTATATTGGTAACGGCAAGCTGTTTGGCGTCATACCGTTTCCTATACTCTTAATGGGGGTCTGCTATCTTTCGGCATACCTGGTTTTAAGAAAGTCGCCTGTGGGAAGATATATAATTGCGGTTGGAACAAACGCAAGGGCTGCCGCACTTTCGGGAATAAACGTGGATAATATAAAAATTCTTGTTTTTACGCTTCTCGGGCTTTTTGTCGGCATATCCTCAATTGTAAATTCTGCAAACCAGGGCGCCGCAAACCCTGGGCTTATGGGACAGAATTTTGAATTTCAGGTAATTACAGCAGTTGTTCTGGGAGGTACAGCTCTTAGCGGAGGAAACGGCAGCCTTGGCGGGTCTCTTATTGCTGCGCTTATTGTTACTTTTCTTAGTAATGGCATGGGGCTTATGCAGGTAAACTCATACTGGCAACTTGTTGCAACAGGTCTTGTAATGATATTTGCTGTATCTCTGAACAAGCTGAAATTCTATCTTCTTGGGCAGGGAGAGTATTAAAGGAAAGAAAATATTTAAATTACAAATAAATGAGCGGCGTTATTTTAGCATCTTACTGAAATTAGCATGAAGTTTTTTAAAAGGCATTATTCAGCAGAAAGGAGGTGTTGGTTATAGAGAAAATCCGGTATTTGTAAATTATTAAAAATGTTAAAAGGAGGCAAAGTAAAATGAGGTACGCAAAGATAGCATTTGTAGCGGTTGTGTGTCTGATACTCATACTCACAATTTCTTTTCTCGGATGCAAGAAAGAAGCCGCCGAGGAAGGCGGAGGTATGGCAGTAACCACTTATGCAAACGCATCAGACATAACTATTGGCTTTTCACTCTGGACGATGCAGTTTACTTTTTTCCAGAATGTTGAAAAAGGCGTAAGGGATGCATGCGAAGATCTTGGATTTAAATATGTAATGATTGACCAGAACAGTGATGCGACAAAAATGGTTCAGGATCTTAATTCACTAGTTGGTCAGGGAGTAAGCGGTATTGTTATTACCCCTGTAGACCCCGGTTCAATCGGCCCGGCAGTTGAAAATGCAAGAAAAGCAGGAATACCTGTTGTTTGCGCAGATATAGGAAAATCAGGCCCAGTGAATGCTCTTATGATTTCTGATAACTTCAAGGGTGGCCAGCTTGCAGCAGAATTTCTTGCAAAACAGCTTAATGATACAACAAAACCTCTTGGGCTTGGCAACCTTCTTCCCCAGTGGACATATGCAAGGCAGAGAGGCGAGGGTTTCCTGGCAAAGGCAATGGAACTGGGCTACAATGTTGCAGCCAATATTATTGTTCAGAATCCAAGCGCTGAAGGCGGATATGATACAATGCAGCAGATACTTTCTGCAGTGCCGGATGTTGCAGGCGTTTATTTCTGCAGCGGAAGGGAAGCTGTAGGCGCTGCGCAGGCGATACAGGCTTCAGGCAAAGATATACTTTCAGTTGGTTATAACGGCGATCCTGAAGAATTCCAGGCTATGAAAGACGGAATTCTCAGCGCAACAATACTGCAGGAGCCATATTATATTGGCTACAGATCAGTTGAAATTCTTGCTGAAATACTTCTTGAAGGCAAATTCTATGAGAATGTGGAAGTCCCTGTAGATGTTAAGCTGGTAACACCTGAAAATATGGATGCCATTGCTGCTGACATACTGGAAAAAACCGGAAACTCAGCATTTCCTGCAGAATAAGTAATATAGAGCTTTAATATTTTAAATTCTGCGTTAAAGAATAATAAAGTTATAGCTGGCAGGAACTTAAAATGCAGGTTTCTGCCAGTTATATAGCAGAGAAATTATTGATATTACCAAATATCATGAAAGATTTAGCAATATTTACAACTGCACAGGAGATTGGACCTTATGAAATTGAAAATAGATGCGCATCTCTGGTGCCTTGGGACATATGCAGAGAGATATGTGCCTGGCGGCTATCACGATGATATGAAACTTGAAGAAAAACTCGAAGCTTTCTCAAAAATAGAGGGCCTTACAGGTCTTGTTGTTTTTTATCCGACAGATCCTCTTCCGTCTGACCCTGATAAGCTTTTAAAGCTTCTTGCAAATTATAACCTCAAAGTGTCTGTTATGGAACCGGAGGTATGGAGTGACAGGAAGTGGAGAGACGGGGCATTCAGCGCTACTGATGCCAGGGTAAGAAAAGATGCTGTTAAAAGACTTAAAGAAAGCATAGATCTAGGGAAAGCTTTAAAAGCTGAGAGCGTCCTTTTATGGCCGGCTCATGACGGATTTGATTATCCTTTTCAGTATGATTACACTATTGGTTGGAAAAATCTTGTAGAAACTGTTCGTGAAATCGGGCAATATGACAGTTCTGTCAAAATTGCAATTGAAGCCAAGTCCAAGGATCCGAGGCAGAAACAGCTTATAAGTGATACCGGCAAGGCGCTTGCATTCATTAATGATGTCGGACTTGATAATGTGGGTTGCGCCCTTGATGTGGGGCATGCTCTTATGGCAGGAGAATCGCTTGCAGAGTCTCTTATGCTTATTGACGGCCATAAAAAACTGTTCCAGATACATTTAAATGATAATTATAAAGACGCAGACCCTGATATGATTCTTGGGACAGTAAATTTCTGGGAAATACTGGAATTCTTTTATTTTTTAAATAAAACAGATTATCAGTCATGGTCCACAATAGATATAATAGCTGCAAGAGATGACAGGTTTAAAACACTTGAGCTTGCAGTGAAAATGACTTTAAAACTTAAAGAACTTGCAGATAAACTTACAAAGCATTCAAAAACAATAGATGAAAATTTTAAGGGTTACAGGTTTGCAGATAATATGAATTTAATCACGGATCTGCTTTTATAAGAATAAAATTAGCAGCCTGTAATAAAATAACCGGTAAAATAATGTAACAGGGCTGCAGTTTGAATTATACTGCTGCAGTAACTGGGTAATGCTGAAACTGTCAGGGCAAAAGAATATAGTATCCGGATCCGGTTTCTTTCTGCTTAATTACCTCAGCAAATTTTTAATTAATTCCGAACTGTTATTTATTGTAATTGAATTAATTATAATTTACAGACAGGTTATAATATTTTTAATATTAAGAATTCTTTCTTATTTTATAAAAAGGCAGGCTGGTTTTATGAAAAAAGGTAAAAATATATTAATAAAAAAATTTGCAGCAGCTTTAAGTGTTGCGATTCTTTCTGCAGCTATATTAGTATTAACTGTGCTTTCCGGCTGCATCATGATTAAGCCTGATGTGATAACTGAACAGGTGGAAAAATTTGAAAAGAAAATAGAGGAAGCCACAGACGCTCCGAAAGAATTTTTTAAACCCGGGAATGGTTATTTAAATGCTTTTAATTCAGAAGTCAGCGCGCTTGTAGAGGATGTAAATCCTTCAGTTGTGGCAATTAATGTAACAGCAATGAGAGAAGATTTCTTTGGAAATGAAGAGCTCGCTCAGGGCGTTGGTTCAGGTGTTATCTATTCAGAGGACGGGTATATTATCACAAATAATCATGTTGCAGGCGGAGCCGTGGAGCTTCTTGTGACTCTTTCTGACGGTTCAAATTACAAAGCTGCTGTTACCGGCACAAGTCCGGAAACTGACATTGCAGTTATAAAAATAGAAGCAAAAGATTTAAAACCTGCATCATTTGCATCAATCGAGGAGCAGAAGGTCGGGGATTTTGTCATTGCAATTGGCAGCCCCTTCGGGATACAGCAGACAGTGACTACAGGGATAATCAGCGGAAAAAACAGGAACATACCGGTGTCATCTGACCAGCTTCCTATTGTGGACTTGATACAGACAGATGCGGCAATTAACCCAGGAAACAGCGGAGGGCCCCTTATTAATATTTATGGTGAGGTTATTGGAATAAATACCCTTATATTTTCCCCTTCAGGCGCCAGCGCGGGCATAGGATTTGCAATACCCACAGACACTGCAATAAATATTGCAGACCAGATTATCAAATATGGCGAAGCACGCATTCCTTTTATAGGCATACGGATGGGCGTAAATGAAACAGAAATACCAGGAGTATACATACAGGAGATTATAAAAGATACTCCAGCAGAAAAAACCGGTCTTAAGAGGGGGGATATAATGGTTGAATTTAATGGAGTTGAACTTAAAACTCCTTTTGATTTGCTTACCCAGATAATAAGAAAGAACTGTGGAGATATAGTAAGCATAAAAATTTACAGGAACGGCGCATATATTGATTTTAATCTCCAGCTTGAGCAGTGCCCCGCAGAAATTAAAAGATAGAAAGAATAAAAGATAGAAAGAATAAAAAAATAACCCGGCAGGCTACCGGGTTATTTTTTATCTTGCAAGCTAATCAGGCGTCCAGCTACAGACTCATCATAGCCATTTAACTGTCCTTTCTCTTTATCAATTGCGTGTTTTTATAAATTTAGTTTCTTTTAACTATTTCTGAAAACTGTCGTAACTACTCTTCTGCCGCTGTTTTCCACCATGCCAACGCCTATGATTCCATATTTACTCTGCAGTATATTTGCAGCATGTGTGGGGCTGTTCATCCAGGCATTCAGGAATGCTTCTGGTGTTCCTATATCTGCGGGCCTTGAATGTGCAAGGTTTTCGCCTGCGGCTTTATATGTTATTCCGCATTCCCTGAAAATATTAAAGACATTCTTTCCTTCAGGGGTGTAATGGGAGAAATAATCTCTTGCGAGCATATCATTGCTTCTTGTCCTTGATATGTCTATAAGAGACTGGTTGGGTTGCAGAGCTGCAAGACCCCTGTCAGCCCTCACTGTATTTATAAGATTAAGTATTGCTGCTTCATAATCACTTATATTAATTCCACCGTTCTGAGGCTGATTTTGCCCCTGCTGCTGTAAATTTTCTGCGCTGCTTCCAAGAACATCAATGCCCTGGTAACTGCTGCCGGCAGACGCAATCATAAATGTAAGGATTATTGCTGCCAATAATGCTGCAATCGATGCTGATGTTATAATGTTTCTCTTTTTGTTGATGAATAATTCCCCCATTTTTACCCTCCTGAAATAAAAAAGCCGCAAAACCCTTAAATGAGGCTTTACGGCTAATGATTGATAATATTATTTTAAGATTATGTATTCCTGCTTTCTGTATATTTAATTAAATATCACACACAATAATTTTTCAGGTACAGCCCTGGTCCGGTTGTGATGTAATTCAACAGGTAAAACAGGCTTAAATCTTTCTGTGCAAAAACATTGTTATAAAACAAAAAACCATCCAGTGAGGCTGAATGGTTCAAACTATGCTTTATAACTATAACAAGAATGTTCTTGCTTCTAATTGTTATCTTCACAGCAATAGCCGGTTGCACTACTAGCTCAATACATTTCAAAGTGCCCAGTTACGAAATGTATGTCTTCGCCTCTATTACTAAAACTTGTCTTTATTTAATTATCAAATAAACTAAATATATTTTAATATATACTTTGTATGGTAATTGTATTAATATATTTCTATAATGTCAAGAAAAATTTTAATAAATTTAAAAAAAGTGTATTTATTTCTATCAGCTCTTAAAAATATAAATAATACTATTTACTTTTAAAATATCCGGGATTACAGTAAATCTTCATAAAAAGTGCTATTAAGTTAAAAAATAATATATAAAA